>DASQTR010000261.1:0-17140 GCA_035641795.1 Ilumatobacter sp. | reverse complement strand
GCCGGTGGCCACGGTGTTAGCTGACGCCCTCGAACTAAACAGCGACATAACGCGCCGTTGGGACCACTTGCAGCGGGCGTTCAGTTAGCCGTAAGTCCTGTCGAGCTGACTCCCGGGGGCGTGATGGAGTTTCGAATACTCGGCCCACTGGAGGCTTGGGCGGACGGTGAGCAGGTCGATCTCGGGCCGCACCGGCAACGGGCGCTGCTCAGCCTGCTCGTGATGTCGGTCGACCGGGTCGTGCCGACCGATCGCATCCTCGAGGCTCTATGGGGCGACCACGCCGACGGCAAGGAGAACGCGCTGTGGGTGCACATCTCGCGGCTGCGTTCCGCGCTCGAGCCGGGTCGGGCCGAGCGCGGCCAGAGCAGCGTTCTGCTGACTCGCGACCACGGCTACACGATCCGGAGCGACCCTGACACGGTCGACGCGCATCGCTTCGAGGCCGCAGTCGCCGAGGCCCGGCGGCGAATCGCCGACGACCCTGAAACGGCCGCGGCGATGCTCCGCGAGGCGCTCGAGCTGTGGCGCGGATCCGCGCTGCAGGACTTCACGTATGAGGACTTCGCGGCTGCTGAGATCGCTCGGCTCGAGGAGCTGCGACTCGACGCGATCGAGCTGCGCGTCGACGCCGACCTCAGACGCGGGCTGGGCGCGGAGCTGATCGGTGATCTGGACACCTTGGTCCAGCAGCACCCCCTGCGCGAGCGACCGGTGCTCCAGATGATGCTCGCCCTCTACCGCGCCGGTCGCCACGCCGACGCCTTGCGCGAGTTCCAGCGCTACCGCAATCGGATCGGCGACGAGCTCGGGCTCGAGCCCTCCCCCGAGCTGTGCAGGCTGGAAGAGCAGATCCTCTTGCACGACCAGCGGCTGCTGCCGGCGGGGCGCCGGTCCGAGTCGAAACGGGTGACCGCCAACCCGTTCAAGGGCTTGTACGCGTTTCAGGAATTCGACGCCGAGGACTTCTTCGGACGTGATCGCCTGGTCGCCGAGGTGCTGACGCGACTTCAGGGACGCGGGAGCATGGTGGCCTTGGTGGGACCAAGCGGCTCGGGAAAGTCGAGTGTCGTCCGAGCCGGCGTGGTTCCGGCACTGCGCAAGGGTGCCCTGCCGGAGTCCGAGGAGTGGTTGATCGCCTCGATGGTTCCGGGCGCGCACCCCTTCGCCGAGCTCGAAGCGGCGTTGCTGCGGACGACGATCGACGGACCTGACAGCCTCGACGCGCAACTCGCCGATCGATCCTTGGGCGTGCTGCGGGCGGCGATGCGCGTGCTACCCGGCGAGCGCGGTCGTGTCGTGCTCGTGATCGACCAGTTCGAGGAGCTGTTCACACTGGTTGACGACGAGAGCGAGCGTCAGCGGTTCCTCGCCAATTTGATTGCTGCCCTGGACGACCCGCAGGGCCGCGTGATGGTGGTCATCACATTGCGTGCCGATTCGTACCACCGACCGCTCGCCTACCCCGACTTCGCGGCTCGACTTGGCCCAGCGCTGATCAACGTGCTGGCGCTGAGCACCGACGAGCTCGAGGAGGCGGCGCTCGCCCCGGCGGAGCACTGCGGCGTGGCGCTGGAGCCGGCGCTGCTCGCCGAACTACTGACCGACGTCATCGGTGAACCGGGCGCGCTTCCGATGTTCCAGTACGCACTGACCGAGCTCTTCGATCGCCGTGACGGCGACCGCCTCACGCTGGCCAGCTACCGGACGATGGGCGGCGCCCGCGGCGTCCTGACACGACGCGCCGATGACCTGTACCACGGCTTGACCCTGGACGAACAGGAGGCGGCTCGCCAACTCTTCCTGCGCCTTGTGACGATCGCCGAGCACGAGCAGTGGGGAAGACGGCGCGTGCCGGCCACGGAGATCGTCGCGATCGACGTCGACGTCGTGACGATGGAGTCGGTCATCGACCAGCTCGGTGCCCAGCGGTTCCTAGCTTTCGACCGCGATCCCGTTTGCGGCACGCCGACCGTCGAAGTCGCGCACGAGGCGTTGCTCTCCGAATGGAAGCGCCTGCACACGTGGATCGACGAGGGTCGCGTCGACATCGCTCGCCGGGTGGCGCTCGACGCCGCGGTCCTGGACTGGCACCGAAGCGCAAGAGACGACGACTACCTGCTCACCGGCAAGCGACTCGCCCAGTTCGCGCGCTGGCGGGAGTCGACGACGATGCGACTCACGACCGCCGAGCGCGAGTACATCGATGCCTCGATCGTCCGTCGCGACGAACAAGTCGAGGCGGAGACCGCACGCACAGCGCGTGAGGCCGGGATTGCCCGCAAGGCCCGACGACGGTGGTGGACCTTGGTCGCCGTCGTCGCCGCGGTTGCCGCCACCGCGGCGACGATCCTCGTGTTCGGCGGCGATGATCCTCCCACTGTGGCGATGGTCGTGCTGACGAGTCAGACAGGCAACATCGACGAGCTGGTCATCGACGGGCTCGAGCGTGCCGGGCGCGATTTCGGTTTCGAGCCGATCGTGCTTCGCGGCCCGTTCACCAGCCTGTCCGCCGAACTCGACGCGCTGGGGTCGTCCGGCACCGATCTCATCCTGTTGTCCAACGCCGTCCTTCTCGGCGAAGGCGTCGCGGCGGCAGAGCGCTACCCCGACACGGAATGGGCGTTCATCGACACGCCCCTCGAGGAGTACCCCTCGGTCACTTTCGCCGAGCACGAAGGCGCGTTTCTCGCCGGTGCTGCCGCGGCGCTCACCTCGACGACCCGCACGATCGGTTTCGTGGGCGGATTCCAGTTCGGCCCCACCGAGCGCTTCCGCGCCGGATTCGAGGCTGGAGCGCGGGCGATCGATCCCACGATCGAGGTACTCGCGGCGTACACAGCCACTGATTCGAGCGGCTTCGTCCGCGCCGAACTGGTCGAGTTGACCGCCGCCGGGATGTTCGAGCGCGGCGCCGACGTCGTGCTTCACGCAGCAGGCGATGCCGGTGACGGAGCGTTCTCGGCGGCTGTCGAGGAGTCCGCGAAAGTGGGCCGCCACCTCTGGGCGATCGGCGCTGACTCCGACCAGTATTTCGATGTCAGCGAAGGGCAGCGTGCGCATGTGCTGACTTCGACGATCAAGCGCTACGACGTCGCCACCTACGAGGTGGTCGCCGACTTCCTCGACGGAGGACTCGAGGCAGGTCAGCGGGAGTTGACACTCGCCGACGGCGCGATCGGCTACTCGACGACCGGAGACCACCTTTCCGCCGCCAACAATCGGCGGTTGCAGACGCTGCGCGACGAAGTCGTAGCGGGAACGCGACGCGTCCCCCGCGCCCCCAGCGGAGCGCTCGAACCACCAGCAGGGCGAGCCGTGGCCCGCACGGCCACGACAACCTTCGATGGCAGCACGTGTTCGTACGACGGCCCCGCGCAACCCGATCCGTTGGACTTGTTCCACGTCCGATTCGTCAACAACAGCCGGGACACCGCACAGCTGACGATCAGCTCACCGGACGGGACGATGGTGCAGGTGCCTGCAGAACGGGGCAGCGTCAACGAGGGATATGCGTACCTCGAGTCGAACACGTACACCGTGGAGTGCCAAGCTTCGTCGGCCCCCGCCGACGGAGTGTCGCTCACCGGTGCGACTCTCTCCGTCCCAGCCTTGTCGCAGGCCGTCGGCGCGCCGGTCGCATCTCCCGCTCCCGGAACCCCTGGCGCGGGTGCCGTGGAGATCGCAAGTGAATTTGTCCGTGCGTTCGCGGAGTTCGACGCCGACGGGGCGCGCAGCTATCTCAGCGACGAAGCGGTGGTCTTCGAGTGGGGCTCGGAGGAGGATTTCAGAATGGACATCGCGTGGTCGCGAGCGATCGCCTATCAACAGACGATGCGCGGTTGTGGAACATCCGGTGACGTCGCGGGCGCGGTCATCGTCGTGCGATGCATGTTCGACATGCACGCATTGCGGTCTCACGAGTTGGGCCTCGGCCCCTTTGCGGGCAACGCGTGGCACATCACGGTTGGCGACGGCAAGATCGTCTCTGCCGTATCGGACTGGAACTACGAGGAGAACGGCTTTTCGATACAGATGTGGGAGCCGTTCTGGGAGTGGATCTCGGAGACCTATCCCGACGACCTGAACGTCATGTACGGGGACGACACCGACTCGTCGTGGACGCGGAGTGAGCGGTCGATCGCGTTGTGGGAGGAGCGCACGCGTGAGTACGTGTTCGAGGTCACGGGCGACGACCCCACATCAGGATCCGCTTGAAGGCGAAGAAGTACGGCTCCGATTCGCCGATACGGCTCAGCAGCTCCTTGCGGTAGGCCTCGACGAACGGTTCGTGCAGCGCGTCCGGCAGGCTCGCGAAGAAGCGCGTCAGCGAAGTGCCCCTCGTCCACTCGACCACGTGCGCGCTCGACGGCAGTACGTGCGGATACACCTGCAGCCGAACGTGCTGCTCCGTCAACCCGAGGCCGAACAGGATCTCGCTGTACTGATCCGGTTGCAGCACGTTGACGTCCACGGGGTCGGGCGGTGGCTCACCGCCCATTGCGGACACGAACGGCTCGGTGTGCGCCACGGCCACGCTCGACTGGTGTGAAGGGTGGTCCGGGTTAGCGGGCATCTGCACCGCAAGCTGACCGCCGGGCGCCAGCGCCGCGGCCCACCGCGCAAGGGTGGCTGGGTGATCGGCCACCCACTGGAGCGCTGCGTTGGACAGCACCAGGTCGTGATCGCCCGAGGCCGTCCAGCCGGCGATTTCGCCGTGTTCGAAGCGCATGTTCGTGCCGGCGTGCCCTTGCGCGGCAGCGAGCATGCTCGGCGAGCTGTCGACGCCGACCGCCTCCGCGCATCGCAAACGCTTGGCGACCGCGGCCGTGAGCTCACCGGTGCCGCACCCGAGATCGACGCAGCGGCGGAAGCCGGGACCATCGGTGCGTACCAGGTCGACGAGATCCCAGAACGGCTGCGCCCGCTGCTCCTTGAAGCGCTCATACTGCGCGGGGTCCCAGTCGGCGGCCATGCCGCACAGTACCGGGCTTGTATTGAACTTGTTAGTTAGTCTCCCGCGAGCGGTTGCGGCTCCGGCAGCTCACCGCCGAGCTCGAACTTGATGTACTCGCTGCCCGTGTCCTCCCAGTCCTCGAACTGGATCACGTTCATCTCCTCGAAGCGGTGGCGCAACCAGCGGTCGTTGCGATCGAGCAGGCCGAGCTTCTTGCAGTTGGGCACGATCTTGGAGAACAGCATCTGCTGGAACAGGTCGCGAGTGGGGTCGTTGAGCACGAGCGGCACGACGTCGCGCGGGTTGACACCGTGCTTCTCCCACACCTCCTGCGACAGGAAGCGGTCGCGCATGCGGATCGCAGCTTCGAACGCGAACTCCTGGCGCTCCATCAGCTCGTGATCGGTCATGCCGGCGTAGGCCTCCTTGAGCGACAGCACGCCGAAGGCGACGTGACGCGCCTCGTCGCTCATCACGTACCGCAGCAGCTGCTTCAGCAACGGCTCTTCGGTGAGCTGGTGCAGGAAGCCGAACGCGGCCAACGCCAGCCCCTCGACCATCACTTGCATGCCCAGGTAGGTCATGTCCCACCGTGAGTCCTGGATGATGTCGTCGAGCAGCATTCGCAGGTGGGCGTTGACCTGGAACCCACCCTCGAGCTTCTCGTCGATGTACCGGTGGAACACCTCGACGTGGCGCGCTTCGTCCATCGTCTGTGTCGAGGCGTAGAGCTTGGCGTCGTACCACGGCACCGTCTCGACGATCTTCGCCGTGCACAGCAGCGCGCCCTGCTCGCCGTGGAGGAACTGCGACAGCGTCCACCGTCGCTGGTCGATGCCGAAGTCGAGCCACTCCTTCTGGCCCCATTTGGCGACGATCGTGCCCTCGTAGTGGTCAGGCGTGAGGCCCGACTGGATCGCCGCCTGGTCCGCGGACACGACCTTCTCGAGGTCGACCTCGGTGTCCCAGGGCAGGTCGGTTGTGGCATTCCACTGGCCGACCTTGGCCTTCTCGTACAGCTTGCGGAGCTGCGGGCGAGCGAGCGAGTAGTCCCACGTGAAGATCGCGTCGGCGTTGTCCTTGACGACGTGCTCGATCTCGTCGAGGTCGGTGTTGGTGATCGAGAGGATGGCCTCGATGTTGTTGATGTCGTCGCGGCCGATGATCGCTTCGTTGCTGGAATGCGTGACGCTCATGGTCTGAGTCTCCGGTGGGGTGTGCTGGGTCTGCGAGTTGTCAGGGGTCAGGGGGTTGGGCTCGTAACGGCCGGCGAGGGGGCGAGCACGGCGATCACCGGCCGCAGGAAATCGCGGGCCGACGCCGCGTCGCCGAGGTCGACGTCGGCACTAGGGGCGAGGAAGTACGAGATGGTCAAGCGGGCGAGCACGTCGATCAGCCGGGTGGCGGTCGTTGGCGCGACGTAATTACCGACCAGCGGCGTGAGCGTGACCGTCGCCATGCGGATGATCCGGGGTAGTCCGGCCACAGTGAGTTGACTGAGCGCCTCGCCCGGCTCGCTCGCCATCATCAGCGCCAAGTGCTGGTCGGCGCGCAGCTCACGGGTTGCCGCCACCACCGTCGCGACGAGCAGGTCCTCGAGGTTGTCGGTGGTCTCGACCTGCATCGCGAGAAGGGCGAAGAACTCCTCGAGCTCGCGGACGCGCAAAGCGTCGAACAGCACGTCCTTGCCGCCGGGGAACAGGCGGTAAAGCGTCGCGCGGGACACGCCGCTCTCCAAGGCGATGTCCTCGATCGTGACCTTGGCGAAGCCCCACCGCTCGCAGCACGACTTGGCCGCGTCGAGCACCCGTGCTTCCGTCGAGGTGACGATCGCGGTGCCGAATGCCATGCTGAGACGATAAGACGAAAACCGTCTCAGCGTCAAGCGTTCAGCCGGATTCATGGCGGTCCGGTATTTTTTCGCCAGCGTGAACAATTGACAGGAGATCTCCGATGAGACGCACACTCCCAGCCCTACTGGTCCTCGGCGCGGTGGTACTCGCCGCCTGCGGTGACGACGACGACGACGCGGGAGCGGCCGACACGACGGCGGCTGCTGATGCGACGGCAGCTCCAGAATCCGTACCGGCGGAACCCGGTGGATCGGCGGCCGACTGCGCGGCGGGCAAGACGATCGAGCCCGACGTGCTCACGATCGCCACCGGCGACCCCGCCTTCCCGCCCTACGTCATCAACGACGCCACGCCGGAGGACGGGCAGGGTTTCGAGGCTGCGGTGGCGATGGCGGTCGCCCGTGAGCTCGGCTTCGAGGGCGAGGCCGTGACCTGGGTGCGCACCCCGTTCGACGCCGCCGTCGCTCCCGGCCCGAAGAACTTCGACTTCAACCTCCAGCAGTACGGGATCACGCCGGAGCGAGCCGAGGTAGTCGACTTCAGCGAGGCTTACTACACCGCGCCGCAGGCCGTCTTCGGGCTGGCCGACTCGCCGGCCGCGTCGGCGTCGACGCTGGCCGATCTGAAGGGACTCAAGATCGGCGTCGCCGCCGGTACGACGAGCATCGGTTACGTGGAGGACGTGATCGAGCCCGAGCAGGACGCGCTGATCTTCAACGACAACGCCGCCGCCAAGACGGCGCTCGAGAGCAATCAGATCGACGCCGTCGTCAGCGACCTCCCAACTGCGATCTACATCACCACCGTCGAGATCGAGGGCACCAAGGTGTTCGGTCAGATCGAAGGCAGCGGCACCGACGAGTGGGGTCTGCTGCTCGCCAAGGACAGCCCGCTCACGGAGTGCGTGAACATCGCGCTGCAGACGTTGAAGGACACGGGCGAGCTCGACCAGATCACCACGACCTGGATGAGCGACTACGCCGAAGCGCCCCTCATCTCCGCGTCGTGAGCAGAACCTGAAACTAACGTCGGACGGCGTGTCGCTGACGCGTCGCGAGCAGTTCGACCGCAGTCAACGACTGCGCGGCTTCGTGCTCGCCGGCGCCAGCACGGCTGCCGTCGTCGGCCTCATCGTGTGGGGCGTACCGCAACTCGAAGGTTGGGATCGCGTCCGCCGGACGTTCTTCGACCGCGATGCGTTCGCGGAAGCCTTCCCCAAGGTGCTCCGGGCGTTCGTGCTCGACCTCAAGATCTTCCTCGTCTGCGCACCCTTGATCGTGGTGTGGGGACTCGCCATCGCGCTCGCTCGGAGCGTGCGCTCACCGGTGCTGTTCCCGCTCCGGCTCGGAGCGACGCTCTACGTCGACATCGTGCGCGGCGTGCCGATCCTGCTGTGGTTGTTCCTGATCGGGTTCGGCGGCGCGGGGCTGATCAACAAGCGCCAGGTCGGCATCGGTCCGATCCAGATCGACACGCTGCTGTTCCTCGGCGGACTGGCGCTGGTGATCGTGTACGCCGCGTATGTCGCCGAGGTGTTTCGAGCCGGCATCGAGAGCGTCCACGAGAGTCAGCGCTCGGCAGCTCGCTCGCTGGCTCTATCGACATGGCAGACCAACCGGCACGTCGTGCTTCCGCAGGCAGTCCGCCGCGTCGTGCCGCCTTTGATGAACGACTTCATCAGTCTCCAGAAGGACGTCGCGTTGGTCTCGGTGCTCGGCCCCGCCGAGGCACTGCGCCGCGCCGACGTGCTGCAGGACCGGCTGTTCAACTTCACGCCGTTCGTCGTCGCCGCCGTGCTCTTCCTGTGCGTCTCGATCCCGTTGACGCGCACGGCGGACTACCTGCTCGCCAAGGAGCGGCGGGCGATGAGTGGCACCGCGGTGCGATGAAGCTCCAGCTGGTCGAGGTCCTCAAGCGATTCGGCTCGCGCACGGTGCTCGACCGGCTCAGCCTGGACGTCGGCGAGTCACAGGTGATCTGCCTGATCGGCGCCTCGGGCTCCGGCAAGAGCACGCTGTTGCGGTGCGTGAATCTGCTGGAGCCGATCGACGACGGGATGATCCTCCTCGACGGCGACGACATCAGTGAGCCGGGGCGTGACCCTGATCCAGTTCGGCTCCGGATCGGAATCGTGTTCCAGAGCTTCAACTTGTTCCCGCACATGACGGTCGCCGAGAACGTCGGGCTGGCGCCGCGCAAGGTGCTCGGGATGGGCAAGGCGGCCGCTCGCGCCGTCACGTTTTCGCTGCTCGACCGGCTGGCGCTGGCCGACAAGGCGGACGAATATCCCGATCGACTCAGCGGCGGTCAGCAGCAGCGCGTGGCGATCGCTCGCGCGCTCGCCATGCAGCCCGAAGTGATGTTGCTGGACGAGATCACGTCGGCACTCGACCCCGAGCTGGTGGGCGAGGTGCTCGACGTCGTCCGCGACCTCAAACGTGACGGGATGACGATGCTGATCGCGACCCACGAGATGAGCTTCGCCCGCGAGATCGCCGACGAAGTGTGCTATCTGCACGAGGGCAGGATCCTCGAGCAGGGCCCGCCCGAGGAACTGCTCGGGAGGCCGACCAACGAGCGCACCCGCCAGTTCCTGCAACGAGTCACAGAGGCCGGGCGCATGTAACTCCGATCGCGCTCGTGTCGCCGAACGGGCACGGTACCAACGGCAATGCTGGTCTTTGGACGCAGACTGCCGGCCCGCAGCCGTCTCGGCGCTCGTCGCGACGGGTAGCGTCGGCCGCCGTGACCGTCGACCCCGAGCCAATCGGCGACGGCCTGACCGAGGAGCAACCGGAACGCCCGTGGTGGGCGCCGATCACGCTCGTGGCATTCGTCACGCTCGTCGTCTGCAGCTACGTCGGCACTGCGGTCTCGACCAAATGGGTGAACACCAACCCCGAAGGTTTGTTGCTGTTGAGCAGCCGTGTCCGGCACCTCGTCGCAGTCGCCGGTGGCGACATCGCGTTCTGGGCCTACTTCGTGATCGGCTTCTTCCGACTAGCCCTGGCCTTCGTCGTGTGCCATCTCATCGGGCGCGCCTACGGGCGCACCGTGCTGATCTGGTTCGGCAAGTACCTCGGCGTACGGGCCGAACAGATCCACAAGATCATGGAGATGTTCCATCAGGCCGAGTGGTTCGTGATCCCGTTCTTCGTCGGCTCCAACATCGTGGCCGCGATCAGCGGCATCAGCCGCGTGTCGGGGCGCCGGCTGGCGCTGCTGCTGTCGATCGGGCTGGTCGTGCGGCTCGTCTTCTGGTGGATCGTCGCCCGCATCGCCGACGACCAGATCGACACGGTGCTCGACTTCCTCAACAAGTACCAGACGCCGGCGCTGATCGCGTCGGTGGTGCTCACCGTCGTCTTCGTCGGCTTCAACCTCCGCCGTGGTCGCAACTTCGAGCTATAGCGCGATGGGCGTTCGTCAGGCTCGCCTATCGGCTCGTCGTGCTTCCATGCAAGAGTGTCCCGCATGGCAACTGTGAACCTTCGCGGCAATCCCATCCACACCAGCGGCGAGCTTCCGGAGGTGGGGTCGCAGGCGCCCGACTTCACGGTGACGGGTGGCGACCTCAGCGACGTCACCCTCGACCAGTTCGCCGGCAAGCAACTGATCCTCAACATCTACCCGAGTGTCGATACGCCGACGTGTGCGGCGAGCACGCGTGCGTTCAACGAGCGCGCCGGTGGTCGCGACGACGCCGCCGTCCTGTGCGTGTCACAGGATCTGCCGTTCGCATTCGGCCGATTCTGCGGGGCGGAAGGGATCGAGAACGTCAAGACCGGTTCGGTGTTCCGCAGCTCGTTCCTCGACGACTACGGGGTCAAGATCGTCGATGGCCCGTTGCGTGGGCTCGCCGCCCGCGCAGTCGTGATCGTCGACGGGGACGGCAAGGTCAAGTACACGCAGCTCGTGCCGGAGATCGGGCAGGAACCCGACTACGACGCCGCGCTCGCTGCGCTCGACTGACCGACACCGTCGTCGGCGGGAGCGGCGGCGTTCGAGCCGCCGCCGATCAGCAGGTAGCCCTGGAGCACGAGAATGGCTGCCACCGCGAACCAGCCGCCGGTCGAGAGCTGGAAACCGTAACGCGAGCGGTCGAGCAGGATCAGACCGGTCTGGAGCACCACGATCCAGCCGAGCGACAGCATCGACATCTCGGCGTAGCGCAGGCCGGACACGAGCGCTACGAACAGCGCGACGAACGCGAAACCGCCACCGAGCAGCTGCCATGCCGCGCGATGGATCGTCCATTCCTTGGCGAGCATCGTGCCCGCGAAATCGAGACCGGCGAGCAGCAGCATGAAGCCGAGCATCGCCATCGGGCTGCGGACTTCGGCGGGCATGGACCTACAGACGCTCGCCGCGGGCGGCTGATACCGCCCAGGGCGTTATCCCGATCGTCAGATGTCGAGATAGCCGTCGAGCCCGACCGTAAGGCCTGGGTGGTCGGCGATCCGCTTGCATGCCAGGAGCACGCCGGGCAGGAAGCTCGCGCGGTCGTAGCTGTCCTGGCGGATCGTCAGCGACTGCCCGGCGGCGCCGAAGATCACGTCCTGGTGGGCGACCATCCCTCGCATGCGTACGGAGTGGACGCGTACCGGCGCCGCTCCCCCGCCGATCGCGCCGCGGGCGCCTGGGAGGACCTCGCGCTCCGTCGGCTCGGGCGCCCAATCGGTCTCGGCGCGGGCGGCGGCGATCCGCTCAGCCGTGATGATCGCGGTGCCTGACGGGGCGTCGATCTTGCGGTCGTGGTGGTACTCGATCACCTCGGCAGTGTCGAAGTACGGCGCGGCTAGTTCGGCGAAGCGCATCATCAGCACCGCCGAGATGGCGAAGTTGGGCGCGATGAGGCAGTGCGCCTTCCCGTCACCGAACGTCGCCCGTAGCCCGTCGACGTCGGCCGCGCTCAACCCGGTCGTTCCCACCACGGCGTGCACGCCGTGCATTGCAAGCCATGGCAGCGTGACCCGGACGGCGTCGGCCATCGTGAAGTCGACCACGACGTCACAGTGCGCGTCGGCGAAGGCCCGCAGCTCGCCGGCGATGCTGATGCCGTGGCACTCCCGCCCGAGTGCGGACGGATCGACGCCGGCAGCCAACTCCAACTCGGGATCGGCAGCCACCGCATCACAGACCGTCGAGCCCATCCGCCCGCCCGCCCCATTTACTCCGACGCGAATCACGCGTGGGAACGTACTCGGCGCGACCGCGAGCGGGCTGCCCGCGGGCCGAGCGTCACGGTCAACGGTGCCGGTGCGTACACGCGCCCGATCACACGTTCCGTGTCGGACAGCGTCACTGCCTCCCATCGGGCGATCTGCTCCTCGACCGGCCGCACCCGCCCGAGCACCGTGAGCTGCCCGCCGAGTCGCGACATGCGTGCGCTCGAGTCCTCGAGGCCCATCTCGTACGAGCCGGTGAGGTAGCCCTGGGCAACCGCCAGTTCCTCTTCCGTGATCCCCTCGCTCACGAGTCGTTCGAGCTCGGTGCTGATCAGACGGCGGACGATCTCGGCATTATCGGGCAACGTGCCGGCGTACACCGACCACATGCCCGAGTCCGCGTATGCGGCGGCGTTGGAGAACACCGAGTAGGCCAGGCCGCGGCGCTCGCGGATCTCGTCGAACAGGCGGCTCGACAGCCCGCCGCCCAGCACATGGTTGACGACGTCGAGCGCCTCGCGATCAGGATCATCACGGCGCAACGAGCGACCCCCGACGACGATGTGCATCTGCTCCGTCTCGTCCTCGAGCTCGAGCGAACGTCCGACACCCTCTGGCGAGTCGCGGGGTGTGCGCCCATCGCCGGGCGCCAGCGCCGAAAACGACCTTTCGACGCAATCGATCACATCGTCGGCATCCACCGCCCCGGCGATGGCGACGACGGTGTTGCCGGCGCGGTAGCGCTCGGCGAAGAACCGTCGGATCTGGTCCCCCGACACGGTGCCGACCGTGCCGCGCTCGCCCGCCGTATCGCGTCCGAGCGCGTGCCGCTCGAACACCTGCTCGGCAAACACGCGGTGGACGACGTCCTCCGGGCTGTCGTCGTCCATCGCCAGCTCGTCGAGGATTACTTGGCGCTCGCTCTCGATGTCGACGTCGCGCAAGGCGGGTGCTGTCAGCACGTCGCCGAGCAACTCGATGCCGAAGTCGACCACCCGCGCGGGCACGCGGCAGTAGAAGGTCGTGTACTCCTTGGACGTGTACGCATTGATGTCACCGCCGACGCGGTCGACCGACTGGGAGATCTGCGTCGCCGACCGCGTGTCGGTGCCCTTGAAGAGCAGATGCTCCAGGAAGTGGCTGACGCCGGCGACCTCGTCCGGCTCATCGCGGGCGCCGATGCCGATCCAGACCCCGATCGACACGGCCCGCGTCGACGGCATCGGCTCCACCGCCACGGTCAGGCCGGACGGAAGTCGGACGATGCGCTCGGACAAGAACGGTCGCGTCAGCGGTGGCGCCGACCGCCCCGATCTCGCCCGCCGCGATCGCGGCTGCCGCGATCGTTGCGACCACTGCGATCGTCCTCGACCGGGCGCTCGCTAGCGGGTCCGAGATCCCCGAACTCATTGGCCAGTTCGGCATCGAAGCTGGCCTCGAACGAGACGGTCTCGACGGCACCGTCGGCCCGCCCGCCGCTGCTCGCGGCTGGCGCGCTGGCGGCGCCGTTGCCCGAGCCCTCAGGCACATCGCCCGCGGGCACGAGGCTGACCTTGCCGCGGTCGTCGATCTCCTCGACCGTCACGTCGATCTCGTCGCCGAGGTTGAGCACGTCCTCGACGGCGTTGATGCGCTTGCCGCGGCCGAGCTTGGAGATGTGCACCAGGCCGTCGCGGCCGGGGAGGATGTTGACGAACGCGCCGAACTTGGTGATGTTGACGACGCGGCCCTTGTAGGTCCTGCCGATCTCGGCCTTGGGCGGGTCGACGATCGCCAGGATCGCGGCCTTGGCCTCTTCCATGCGCCAGCCCTCGACGGCACCGATCGTGACGATGCCGTGAGCGCCGTCGTCGTCGACGCTGATGTCAGCCCCGGTCTCCTGCTGGATCGTGTTGATGACCTTGCCCTTGGGTCCGATCACCTCACCGATCTTGTCCATCGGGATGAAGATCGTCGTGATCTTGGGAGCGGTCTCGGCGACCGTGTCGCGCGACGCCGGTATGGCGGCGTTCATCACGTCGAGGATCTCCAGACGAGCTTCCTTTGCCTGTTCGAGCGCGGCGATCAGCACGCTGGCGGGAATGCCGTCGATCTTGGTGTCGAGCTGGAGGGCGGTGATCGCGTCGGCGGTGCCGGCGACCTTGAAGTCCATGTCACCGAACGCGTCCTCGGCGCCGAGGATGTCTGTCAGCGTGATGTAGTTATCACCCTCCTTCACGAGGCCCATGGCGATGCCGGCAACAGCACCCTTCATGGGCACGCCGGCGTCCATCAGCGACAGGCTCGCAGCACACACCGACCCCATCGACGTCGAGCCGTTGGAGGCGAGCACCTCGCTCACGAGGCGCAGCGTGTAGGCGAAATCCTCCTGGCTGGGGAGGACCGGCAGGATCGCCCGACCGGCGAGCGCGCCGTGTCCGATCTCGCGGCGCTTGGGCGAGCCGACGCGGCCGGTCTCACCGTTGGCCCACGGCGGCATGTTGTAGTGGTGCATGAAACGCTTCTCGGTCACCGGGGTCAGCGTGTCGAGCAGCTGGTTCATGCGCGGCATCGCCAGCGTGCACACGGTCATGACCTGCGTCTCGCCGCGCTGGAACAGCCCGGATCCGTGGGCGGTGGGGAGCACGCCGACCTCGGCCGACACCGGCCGCAGATCGCGCAGGCCACGGCCGTCGATGCGCTTGCCCTCCTCGACGATCCGCTTACGAACGAGCTTCTTGGTGAGACTGCGCACTGCGTCCTTGACGGCGCGCTCCTGACCCTCATAGTCGGACCCTTCGGCGCACAGGGCGGCGACCGCCTTCTGCGAGGCGTCGTCGGTGGCGGCGTTGCGCTCGTGCTTGGCGGCGATCGTGACCGCCTGCTTCAGCTCTCCGCCGACGAGCGCCTCGACGGCAGCCATCACTTCAGGGGTGTAGTCGACGGCAGTGTTGTACTGCACCCGCTCGATCGGGCCGTTGGTCGCGATCACGCTCGCCACGAGCTGACGCTGCAGCGCGATCGACTCCTTGATCCAGACCTTGCACGCTTCGAGGCCCTCGGCGAGCACCCGCTCGTCGACCTTCGGGGCGCCCTCGGCGTAGTACGCGAAGCTCTTCTCGGTACCGCCCGCCTCGACCATCATCACGGCCACGTCGCCGTTGTCGAGCTCACGTCCGGCGACGACGAGCTCGAATGTGGCGGCCTCGCCCTCGTCGAAGGTCGGATGGGGGATCCACGTGCCCTGGGTCGAGTAGGCGATGCGTACGGCGCCGATCGGCCCCTCGAACGGGATGCCAGAGATCATCAGTGCCGCGGACGCGGCGTTGATCGACAGCACGTCGTGCGGATTCTGCTGGTCGGCTCCGAACACGGTGGTGACGATCTGCGTTTCGTTGCGGTAGCCGTCGGGGAACGAGGGGCGCAACGGGCGGTCGGTGAGACGGCACGTGAGGATCGCGTCCTCGGTCGGCCGACCCTCACGTCGGAAGAACGAGCCGGGGATCTTGCCGGCCGCATACGAACGCTCCTCGACGTCGACCGTCAGTGGAAAGAAATCGATGCCCGGACGGACGTCGGAGGCGGCGTTGGCGGTGGTGAGCACACGGGTCTCGCCGATGGTGGCCAGGACTGCGCCCTGGCTCTGCGGCGCGAGCTTGCCGGTCTCGAAGGAGAGCGTCCGTTCGGTTCCTGAGATGGGACCGGAGACGCGGATGGGACTAGCCACGAAGGGCTCCTTTCGGGCGGCGATGTTCGCCGTCGATTTGGAGCGACCGGGTCGGTTCCCAGTTGGCAACCCCGCCCACCGTCACACCCGGGAATCGGGAGGCGGCCGCGGAATCGGCAACCGGCAACCGACGACGACGTCGCTCGGTTGTCACACGACCGATGACGATCGTGCGTTGACGACACATGGACCTTCCAGGTGTCGAGCTACGAGCTTAGCCGCGAAAGTGTTCGAGCCCGCGCAAAGCCCGAACACGCACCAAGAAGACTTCTGAGGCGGAGGAGGATTCGGTGAGCGCAAGGCGCGGGAGCCCGCCGTTGACTTTGGTCAACGAGGGCGATCCGCAACGCAGCGATCGCCGAATCCTCACCGCCTCAGCCCGAGCTCGGCGATGAGCTTGCGATAGCGGTCGACGTCGATGCTGCGGAGGTAGTCGAGCATGCGACGACGGCGACCGACGAGCATCAGCAGGCCGCGCCGGCTGTGGTGATCCTTGGCGTGCACCTTCAGGTGCTCCGTGAGGTGCTGGATGCGGTCGGTCAGGAGCGCGATCTGGACCTCTGGCGACCCGGTGTCGTTCGTGTCCGCGCCGTGCTTGGCGATGATGTCGGCCTTGGGCGTGAGCGCCATGGTGGTTTGCCTTCCGGTTGTTCGATGTCAGTTCAATCGATGGAGGTCGCGTCGAGCGCCGGGTGGCGTTCATCCGCATCGCGCCCGCGCCGCACAAGTGATGCAGCCCGGACGGACCTCACGAGGCTACGGCCGGGGTGCACTCCGCGGCAACCGGTACCATCCGGCGCGTGACGGCCGGCATCCGGGTGGAGGGCGTGAGCAAGCGCTTCGGACCGGTCGAGGCGTTGCGACCTGTCGATCTCGAGGTCGCCCCTGGCGAGGTGGTCACCGTCCTCGGCCCGAGCGGCTGCGGCAAGACGACGCTCTTGCGCGTCGTGGCCGGGCTCGAGCGTCCGACGGAGGGCACGGTCACGATCGACGGCGCGCCGTCCGCCGCTGCTCGCGCCGCGAAGCGCATCGGCTTCGTGCCCCAGTCGCCGGCGCTGCTGCCGTGGCGCACGGTCGAAGCCAACGTGCGCCTGCTCCAAGACGTCAACCGGGGCGGAAACGCACACGACCTCCCTGACGTCGAGTCGCTTCTGCACGAGGTCGGCCTCGCCGACTTCCGGGCCGCCCACCCGCACGAGCTGTCCGGCGGCATGCAACAGCGCGTCGCCCTCGCCCGCGCGTTCGCGCTCGGCGCTCCGTACCTCCTGATGGACGAGCCGTTCGCGGCGCTCGACGAGATCACGCGCGCCGACATGCGGCACCTGCTGGCGCGGCTGTGCGAGCCGCTGAACACGGCAGTGCTGTTCGTCACCCACTCGCTGGCGGAGGCCGTGTACCTGTCGCATCGCGTCGTCGTCTTGTCGGCTCGCCCGGGCCAAGTCGTCGGCGTCGAGCA
>DASQTR010000260.1:0-4408 GCA_035641795.1 Ilumatobacter sp. | reverse complement strand
CCCAGTTCAGCGGGCCCTGGCCCTGCAGGGCCCGGGCGATGTCGGCGAACATCGGGAAGCCCGAGAAGGGGTTCGGTGCAGGGCCACCCTCGTCGGGTGTGGCGCCTTCGTCCGGACCGGGATCGTCGGCCATCACGCGCGATGCTACGGCGCTGCGCACCCGCGGCCACCTCAAGAGCGCGAGTCGGCGGTTGGAAGGGGTCCGGTAACGTCGCCGCCTGATGGCCTCCGCGCTCAGCTCCGGAACGCGCCGACGCGTGTACGTGCGCGGGGCCCGGGGTGGCCTCGGATGGTGCGTTGCCGATCGGCTGCGCGAGCTCGACTCCGTCGACGTGATCGTCGCCTCCGGCGACGCCCCGGCCGAGCCGGCGTCGGGCCCCTGCGACACGGTCGTCGACGTCGGGCTAGCCGATCACGACCTGCTCGGACGGCGCGGCGAGAGCGTCACCGAAGGTGCGGCCGAACTGCTCGCCGACGCACACCAGCTCCAGGCCGATTCGCTCGTCGTCATCTCGTCGGCGATGGTGTACGGAGCGATCGCCAACAACCCGATTCCTCTCACCGAGGAGGCCGTGCTCCGGCCCGATCCGACGTTCGTCTACGCCCGTCAGCTCGCCTCCGCCGAGGCGCTGGTCGAGGAGTGGCGTACAGCGCGTCCCGGCCGGCGGGCGACCGTACTGCGACCGGCGATCCCGCTCGCCGCCGACGGCACGTCGTCGCTGGCGCGAGCGCTGACTGCGGGTCTCGGTCACCGTTTCGGCGAGGCCGACCCCGGCGCCCAGTTCGTGCACCACGACGACGTCGCGTCGGCGGTGGCGCTTGCGGTCGAGCGCCGGCTCGACGGCATCTACAACGTCGCGCCAGACGGAAGCATCCCGGGTGACCGAGTGCGGGCGCTCAGCGGTCGGCGTTTCAGGCTGCCCCTGCCCGACGCGATCGCGGACCTCGTCGGATCGTTGCGGTGGCGCTTCCAGCGCGGTCCGATCCCACCTGGGCTGCGCTCGTACACGCGTCACCCGTGGACGGTCGCCAACGACAAACTACGCGCGGAGGGCTGGCGACCGACTGTCTCGAACGAGCAGGCGTACGTCGAAGGCACGGAGGCGAAGTGGTATTCGATGGTGACGCCGAAGCGGCGTCAGGAGATCGCACTGGCGGCGATGATCGGCGCCATCGCGGTCGGAGTCATCGTGGCCCTCGTCACGGGGCGGTGGTGGTGGCGACGGCGCGCTGCTCGTCGAGCGACGGATGTCCCGTGACGTCGATCAGCGTGATCGGCTGATCGTCGCCGGCGCCGTGACGTTGTGAGCACAGCCCGATCAACTCGCCGTCACCGTCGAGCACGGGCGTGCCCTCCTCGGCGTGCAGCATGGTGAGCGCCGCGAACGCGATCGTGACCGGAGGCTCGGCCAGCACCGTCACGATCTCGTCGGCGTCGGGCTGCCCGGCCGCGATCTCGTGACCGTCCGCAACCGACGCGATCGAGACGACGACGACCCCGGCTGCTGTCGCGTTGACGACGGCGGTGACCACCGGTCCATTTGTGAGCTGGACGTCGAGCTGGGCCCCGCGCCGAATCGACGAGCCGGGTGCCGTCATCAAGGCGAGACGCCCGTCGCCGATCGGTGTCGCGAGTGCCCGGGGGATCGCGCGCGCGGCGACGGGTGCGGTGGCCCGCCCAGACGCTTCGGCCGGGGTCGATGGTGTCGTGGAGAATGGCGGCGACGGTGACGTCGTGGCACTGACCGCGACCGGGGAGTCCTGCGCGGGCGGCGTCATCATGACCATGAGGATCGCAACCGCGACGAGGCCGACCGACCCCGTGGCGATCGCGAAACTGCGGGTCGAGCGCTGCACCACGGTGTGCCGGATCGCGTGCCGCTCCGCCGCTGCCACCTCCGACGGGTGACGCCACGTTCGCTCGTGCGGCGGGATAGGGGGTGGGCCCACAAATGCAAGATCGTAACGATCACGGCGCATGTGCGGGCGTCGGGCACAAGAGGGCACGGCTACGATGCGCCCTGTGTTCCCTCCCGCAGACGGCGACGATTGGCTCGGTCTCACCGACACCACGCTGCCGATCGGCGAGTTGTACGAGTGGTGCGTGAGACCCGATTGCGGTGCCGTGGTGCTGTTCAGCGGCACGGCCCGCGACCATGCCGAGGGCCGCACCGACGTGCGGAGGTTGGAGTACGAGGCATACGACGAGATGGTCGTTCCCAAGCTGGGAGAGATCGCCGCCGAGGCGCGAGCGCGTTGGCCGATGATCGGGCGGTTGGTCCTGGTGCATCGGGTGGGCAGCCTCGGGCTGGGCGAAAGCTCCGTGGTTGCCGCAGTGTCAGCGCCGCACCGGGCCGAGGCATTCGCCGCCGCCCGGTTCGCGATCGACGCTTTGAAGGTCTCCGTTCCCGTGTGGAAGCGTGAGGTCTGGGCGGATGGCTCCGAGTGGGCCACCAACGCCCAGCAGCTGATCGGTGCCTCCGATGTGGCCGGCACCGGTCGCGAGGTCGGTTGACGGTGACCACGCTGGTCGTCCTGTTGATCGTGGCCGTGATCGCGGCCGTCGTCGTGATCGTCATGCTCCGGAACCGATCGACGAACAGCAGCGTCGACTCGTTCCGTCGTCACATCGACGCGCTCGGGCCGGAGGCACGGCGCACGACGGTCGATCAGGTCCAGAGTGCTGCGGCACGCAATGCCGGCGAGGACGAACCCGCCCAGAAGGCCGGCGACGACTCGCCGCCGGCGCCGCCACCCGTCACCGACGATCGCGCCGACGAGGGTGGTGGGCGTGGCACGTGACTTGGCGATCGACCTGGGTACCGCCAACACGCTCGTCTACATGAAGGGCCGGGGCATCGTCCTCAACGAGCCGTCAGTCATTGCCCTGAACCGCCAGACCGGCGAGGTGCTGGCCACCGGTCGCGAGGCGTGGCAGATGATCGGACGCACGCCTGGTTACATCGTCGCAGTTCGCCCGTTGCGCGGCGGCGCGATCACCGATTTCGAGATCACCGAGCGCATGATCCGGTTGCTGTTGCAACGAGTTGGCGTCAGCCGCTTCACGCGCCCCAAGGTCGTGATCTGCGTGCCTTCGGCGATCACCGAGGTCGAGCGTCGCGCGGTCACCGACGCCGCCCGTCGCGCCGGCGCCGCCGACGCCAACCTGATCGAGCAGCCGATGGCCGCCGCGATCGGCGCCGACCTGCCGATCGACGAGCCGGTCGGCAACATGGTGATCGACATCGGCGGCGGCACGAGTGAGACGGCGGTGATCAGCCTTGGTGGCATCGTCGCCCTCGAGGCGGTGCGGGTCGGTTCGTTCGACATCGATGCCGCCATCCAGAACTACGTGCGTCGCGAGCACGGCATCGCGATCGGCGAGCGCACCGCGGAGGAGATCAAGATGGCGATCGGGTCAGCCGACCCGACGCCGCAAGAGTCCCAGGCCGAGGTCAGGGGCCGTGACCTGATGACCGGTCTGCCGAAGACGGTGATCCTCACACCCGAGGAGATCCGGTACGCGATCGAGGACGTCGTGTCGTCGATCATCGCCTCGGTCATCCGCTGCCTCGCCAAGGCACCGCCCGAACTGTCGCAAGACTTCCTGGTGCGCGGCATGTACCTCGTCGGCGGAGGCGGTCTGCTGCGCGGGCTCGCGCAACGAATCGAGCGCGAGACCAAGGTGCCGGTGCGGATGTCGAACGTTCCGCTCGAAGCGGTGGTGCTCGGTGCCGGTCACGTGATCGAGCACTACGACGCGTTGAAGGGGATGTTCATGGGAGTGCGTCGCTGACCATGCGCGCCGATGTCGAGGCGGTCGTCGTCATGACGGCCGGACTCGACCGGATCCGCCGCACCATCGGCATCCCCGACGTGTTCCCGGCCGACGTACTGACGGCGGCCGACCGCGCTGTGCGAGCTCCGATCGGCGGCCAGCACCGCGACCGAACCGATCGGCATTTCGTGACGCTCGACCCTGCAGATTCGATGGACCTCGACCAAGCATTCGCGCTCGAGCGCGCGGATGACGAGATCGTGCTCCATTACGCGATCGCCGACGTGGGGTGGTTCGTGCGCCCCGGTGACGCGCTCGACGTCGAGGCGTTCAACCGCGCCGTCACGGTGTACCTCCCGGATCGGCGCTCCACGCTCTATCCCACCGCCCTGTCGGAAGCGGCGGCGAGCCTGCTGCCGAACGTCGATCGCCCAGCGGTGGTGTTCACGGTCCGAATCGCCTCCGACGGCACACCGCGGCTCGACGGAGTGGAACGGGCGATCGTGCGGTCGCGGGCCAAGCTCGCCTACGACGCGGTCACCGACGCCGATCTTCCGGAGGGCTTGGCCGAGCTGCACCGCCGCATAGTCGCGGCCGAACAGCGTCGCGGCGCCACGCGATTCGAGCTTC
>DASQTR010000259.1:0-9786 GCA_035641795.1 Ilumatobacter sp. | reverse complement strand
CCGATGGTTCCTACTTCGCCTCAACCGCCGATGGCACCGCGATGGTGATCTTGCCCCGCACTGTGCCTGCTTCGAGTTGGCGCATCGCGTCTCGCGCTTGGTCGAGCGTGTAGGTCGCCTCGATGCTCGGTGTGAGTTTTCCGGCGTCGATGAGTTCGGTCAACGGCAACAGGTCGGCATGGTGCTCCTTGGAGGCGAGCATGGTCAGCCGTGGACGCACGAACAGCGACACCAGTGGGGCTCGCATGCTTCTGCCGAAGCCTCCGGTGAGGTTGCCTTTGCTCTCACCGCCGACGATGACGAGGTTGCCTGTCGGGTTGAGCGCGCGTCGTAGGCGTCGAAGTGGGGTGTTGCCTGCGATGTCGAGGATCAGGTCGTACCGGCGTGATCCGTCGGCGAAGTCCTCGATGGCGTAGTCGATCGTGTGATCGGCGCCGAGCGACCGCACGAGGTCGGTCTTGGCCGCGCTGCACACGCCGGTGACCTCGGTGCCGTAGGACTTTGCGATCTGAACGGCATAGGTGCCGACACCCCCGGATGCTCCGATGATCAAGACCTTCTGTCCGGCTTCGATCCGGCCGAGGCGCAGCCCTTGGAGGGCGGTGGTCGCGGAGATGGGGACGGCGGCAGCCTGTGCGAAGGTGAGGCGTGAAGGCTTGGGTGCGAGCTTGTCTTCGCTGGCCGCGGCGTACTCGGCGAAAGCTCCTCGGCTGACGCCAAAGACCTCGTCGCCAACCTCGAACCGGGTTACCTTCGCGCCGACCGCGGCGACGGTCCCGGCCACGGCACGCCCCGGCACGCGGTTCTTCGGTGAGCGGAGACCGAAGCCCATCATGCGCATCAGGTAGGGGCGGCCGGTCATCTCATGCCAGGTTCCACGGTCGAGGCCGGCAGCGTGCACGTGGAGGAGCACTTCGTGATCCTTGATCTCGGGGCGGTCGATGTCGGTCAGTTGCCAGGTGTCGCTGGAGCCGTAGCGGTCTTGCACGATGGCCCGCATCGTCGGCGAGGTGTCGGTCTGCGGGTGGGTGGTGTTCATGATGTTCCTCTCGTGGGTTGGTGTCGTGGTGGGTGGGATCACTGCTCCGTCGTCGCGGCGACTGGCTCCCCGGTCCGGACTGACCGGGCGACGTCGACGATGGCTTGTAGCGAGGCGTCGAAGCTCACGCCGTCGTCGACGAGCCCTGCGTGCGTGGCGTCGGCCACTCGGTGATCGTTGTTGGCCGACAGCGCGGCGAGGCGGTCCTGCAGGTCGACCCATTCCTCGTGCTTCTGGATCGACTCGGTCGCGGTGACGACGACGAGCGGCTTGCTGTCGAGCGAGGTCAGCGCCTTGGCCTGTTCGAACACGGTGGGATACATCGACTGTTCGTCTCGCATGTTGCGCATGCTGCGGGCGCTGGCGGCGAACGCCTGCACCTGAGATGCGGCCGGCTCGGGGAGGCTCGACCACGCAGATGTGGGCAGGATCCGACCTGCACCCAACCTGGTCAGAGTGGGGAGTACCCCGAGTCCTCGGCTCATCATCGACTGCTCGGTGGCGAAGCCGGGCAGCTCGGTGAACTCGTATGGGCTCATGGAGTCGAGCAGCACCATGCCGGCGACCTCGTCGGGGTACTGGGCGGTGTAGGTCATGACGTATGGGCCGCCGGCGGAGTGGCCGACGAGCACATAGGGCCCCGGTTCCCCTGAGCGCTCGAGGAGCGTGTGGAGGTCGGCTGCGATTGCCAGCCCGTCCTGTGTGGTGTCGACGTCGTCGCTCCAACCCTGCCCGGCGCGGTCGTACGTGCAGACGCGGGTCGTTTGACTCAGTTCGGTGGTGATTCGGGCCCATCCTGCGGATGTCGCTCCGAGACCGTGCTCGAGCACGACGGTGGGACTGCCGGTTCCCGTGCAGTTCAGGTGGAGGCGGTGACCGCCAACGTCGTACAGCGTCCCGGGCGCGGGATACGCACCCCGGTCGTGCGCCCGGGCAGCGGTCTCGTACATCCCGCCGACGGCGGCGATGGCGAGCGAGGCGATGACCGCGTAGATCAGCCAGCGAACACGGGCGCTGAGGTTGCGGCGAACCTGGACACCCATCCACACGACGAGCGCGAACACCACCGGTGGCCACACCCGCCCGGCGTTGTTGAGTGCTTGATCGTCCGGCTGCGCGACCAGAAGCACCAGCCCTACAGCAGCCATGAAGACTGCGGGCACTCGTGCCCACCGCTGGGGCTGGCTGGTGAAGCGATTCGACAGTACGGCGAGCATCGCCCAGCCGGCGGCGAAGGCGAGGAGGGCCGAGCCGGAGATGACGTGTTCGGCAGCGCCGCCGAAGGCGCCGAGGGTCACCACGATCGCTCCCACCAGGCCGGCTGCGAGCGAACCGCCGACGACCCGCCACATGGGTTCCCGTCGGGTTTCGTCGAGGACGGCGATCGACCCACCGTCGATGCTGACCGTGGCGGTGGTCGGCTCGATCGATGATTCGGTGTAGTGCATGGTGTTCATGGTCGTTCTCCTTCTCGTTGATGGTGATTGCTGTGGTGGTCAGTGCTGGGGCGCGGGGATCCACGTGCAGCGGAGCCCATGAGGGATGAGTCGAGGGATGAGAGCGGTGGCCATTGGCGGCCCGGTGATGTCGGCTGCATCCATCACGAGGAATTCGGTCGTCGCGCCTGAGCTCTCGTGGACGAACCCGACGAGCCAGCCGCCGTCGGCGTCGTCTGGTCTCGTTGCGTCGGCGACGAACACGAGGTTGCCGGGCGCGTTCGCCCAGAAATTGTGGTGTACGTGGCGGGAGGCGACGAGATCGTGGTGGCCGATGGTCGGGTTGCCCGTGGTCCACAGCAGGCGCGGCGCCCCATCGACGCCCTCGCTGCCGTAGTGGGCGAAGTGTCGAGGCGTCGGATCGAGCACCTCTCGGTGGATGGTCCCGGCTGCGTGGTGCAGCGTCCATCGCTCGAGCATCGGGGTGAGCGCGAGCAGCACCACGGTGTCGCCGGCATCGTGTGCGTGAATGGGAGAGGGGGCGGCGACACCGGTCGCGATCCACGTGGTGCGGCCCTCGCCCTCGCGTGAGGCGATCCCGATGAAGCCGTGGGAGACGAAGAGGATGCGATCGAGGGGTATTGCGAGGTCCGTGATGTGGTTCGGAGTTTCGACGATGGGCCGGTTGCGGCGCGTCAGCGCGCCGGCGGAGATCACGACGTGGACCTGCGGTTCGCCGGCAGCGCCTGCGATGACGTGTAGCTCGCCGGTGGTGGGGTCGTACTTCGGGAACGGTGCGACGGGGCGACCCTGGCCGGCGAGGTCGACTGGGCGCAATGTGTCGAGTGCCGCGCTCAACTCGAAGGCGGGTAGATCATCACCCAGCGCGAGCGTCGTGCCGCTGAAGGCGACGACGTGGTGGACGCCGACGTCCGGGCAGGCGCGCCTGCCGCGATACGACACGGCCCGACCCGGACGCACCTCGACCGAGTGAACCACGCCCTGCCCTATCCCGAGGAGCCGGCCGGACAACGCGGGCGGAACGAGGCCGCTCACGTCGATGTCGACGTCGTGCGAGGTCTTGAGCGACGGGCGGGTCGAAGGGGGCATGATCCCATCGTCGGCCTAAGGCGGCTGGGGCCGCATCGGGCGCAGCCCCTCAGATCGTGAAGGTCAACTCAGGCGATGCCGATCCGTTGCGCCACGGCGGCCGCGTCGACCCGGCTGTTCACGCCGAGCTTGCGCAGGATGTTCGAGACGTGCACGCTGGCCGTCTTATCCGACACGTACAACTCGTCGCCGATCTGACGGTTGGTGCGTCCAGCGGCGACGAGGGCCAACACTTCCGTTTCGCGCGGTGTCAGGCCGAGGCGTTCGGCCGAGCTCTCGTCGAGAGCGACGCGAGTGGGGGCTTCGATGCTGATGCGCGTGCGGCTGGAGATGGCGTCGATCTCGGTCAACAGCGGGCGGGCGTCGAGTTCGGCCGCGATCGCGTGAGCCTGTCTGAGCGACGAGGCTGCTCGATCCGCAGCACCAGCCGTCGCCGCCGCCTCCGCTTCGCGCGCGAGGGCAACGGCCGTTGCCCAACGATCGCCAAGTTGGCTCCAGCAGGCGACTGCGTCGGCCCATGCATCGGCGTCCGAGACGGTGAGTCGCGTGAGGGCGGCTGCCGCGTGGGCGATGTGCGCGGCACTGTCGCGTTGCGGGCCCCCCGAGACACGCCCGGCGAACGATCGAGCAGTGTCGATCCGCGCTTGCAGGCGTGAGATCGTCGCGTCGAGATCGACGGGCTCTCGGCGCGCCAGTTGGTCGAGAGTGCGGTCCACCTCGGCAACCACCCCGAACATCGCGAACCGTGCCGCCCACAACGCTGTGGTTGTTCCTGTCGCCGCCCAACCCTGCTCGGCCGCCTCCGCCGCGTCGTCCCAGTTGCCGAGTGCGAGATGGACATCGGCCGTCGTGGCAGCGCGAACCGTCTGATGCCAGCCGTCGATCGGCAGCATGTGCGCCGCCGCAAGTTGATCGTGCGCCTGATCGGTCTCGCCGCGTCGGGCAGCGAGCATCGCCTTCGCTCGTGCGAGCCGGAGCAGACCCACCGGCAGGGTGTCGGCAAGAGGTTGGCGACCGAGCACGCCGGCGACTTCGGTCCAGCGACCGAGGCGGGTCAGCGCTTCTGCGGCGAGCGAGTCGAAGTAGCACCCGAAGCCGCGGTCGAGGCCTGTGAGTTGTCCCTCCGCGACCGCGTCAAGCGCGGTGTTGAGCGCGGCCTGGTAGTCACCGGCGTCGCCTAGTGCGACGCACAGATACAGCGTGGCCAGCGCGCGACCTTGCGCGCTTACTGCCGCGGCACGTGACGCGCGACAGAGTTCGACCGCTTCCGCCGGGTCGCCCTGGTTGCTGCGCACGATGCCCAGCACACGCCGAGCCATCCCCCATGCCATCGGGCTGTCGTCGGCGGTCGGGGTGAGGTCGAAGACCTTCGCGCACCATTCCTCGGCCGTGATGTAGTTGCCTGCCATCAACTCCGCTTGCCCAAGACCGGCGAAGACTGTGGCAGCGGCGGTGCCATCGTCGTCGCTCAACTTGAAGGCTGCCCGCGCGAACTCGACAGTGCTCTCCTCCAGCCGACCGGTGGCCCACAGATATCGGCCGAGCCGCTCGTGGCCCCACGCTGCTCCGAGTGGCGGGGGACCGCAGTCGAACGCGGCGCGCGCCAACTGCACCGCTCGCTCGTTGCCGACCGTCGAAGTGGCGATGTCGGCGGCCTGCCACAAGCGATGCCCGCGATTAACGGTCCCCGAGCGTTCGCCTACCGAGTCCCATAACTCGAAAGCGCGCTCGAGGTGACCGAACGCCGCACCGGGTGCGATCGTCTCGGCGGCGTCGGCCGCGGCGAGCAATGCGGAGAACGCCTCCTCGCTGTCACCCGCACGGTCGAGGTGAAAGGCCAGTTCGCCGGCTCGGTCGGCTCGTCGCAACACATCGGCAGGCTGCTGTTGCAGTGTGGTGGCGATGCTCCGGTGCAGGCGGGCTCGTTGCGGCGGGAGCAGGTCGGCGTAGACGACTTCGCCGAGCAGCGGATGGCGGAAGCGGTAGGACTCGTTGTCGACGATCAGCATCCGTGCGTCGATCACGGTCCGCACCGCCGCTTCCAATTCTGGGGCCGACAGGTCGATGACCGCGGCGAGCAGCTCGTGGCTCGCCTCGCGACCGATCGTCGCGACCGCACCTAACACCAGTCGTGAGCGGTCGTCGAGATCGGCGATCTCGGAGGAGATCAGATCGGAGAGGACGATCGGGATGGCCTCGCCCGACAGGTGCGCAGCAACGAGCTCGCCCGTGAAGAACGGGTTGCCGCGACCGCGCGCGACCACCTGGTCGACGAGCGCGTTCGGCGCAGGCTCACCGAGCAGCACGGAGATTCGTTGGGCGATGTCGTCGCGGCCCAGCCCTTCCAGATCGAGTCGATGCGCCGCCGGCAGCCGGCGCAGCTCGGCCAACCGACGCCGTTGACTCGGATGGATCGCGACCTCGTTGGCCCGGTACGTGCCGACAAGCACCACCTGCTCGTCGATCAGGTTGCGGGCGAGATACTCGAACAGATCCCACGTCACCGTGTCGGCCCAGTGCAGGTCCTCGAACCCGACGATCACTGCGCCATCGGCGGATAGCTGCGTGATCAGCTCGAGGACGGCGACGAACAGCCCGCCATGCGGCGAGCCGTTCAGTTCGTGGACGGCTGCGCCAGGTGCGAACCACTGCTGCAACGCCGCCAACGCTGGTGCCTCACTCAACAGATCCGGGTTCGACCGACGTACCTGGCGCACCAGATCGGCGAGTGGCGCCAAGGGAATGGTGTCGCCCCCGATGTGCGTGGACCGCCCCAGGTACAAGCCAACACCAGCCCGTGCTGCGCTCTCAGTGACGATCGTGGTCTTGCCGATGCCAGCGTCGCCGCCGACCAGCACCACCGAGGGCAGCGCGTTGCGCGCATCCGCGATGGCGCGCTGAAACGTGGCCAGCTCACCGCGCCGGCCGACGAAATCCGATCCAGGCAGGCGGTCGTGGACGATGCACCAAGTATCGCGTTCTGCGGCTGGCGCCCTGGTCAGTTCGGGCTCGGCTGGATCTCAGGATCTGAGGGGGTGTGGCCGATGCGGCCTGCCACGCCTTAGGTCGATCGTTGGCAGCCATGAACGCCACAACCCCGATCGCTCACGATCGCAGCGCAACGAACGCCGTCCGACCGGCCGCACGAGCTCGCCTCGGCCTTGCCCTTCTCGCCGCCGCGCTCGTCAGCGCCGCAGCGTGCGGCAGCGACTCGACGACCCAGACCGGCTCCCGCCCGCCCGCGACCGCTCCCACCACTTCGATTCCCAGCACATCGACCACGTCGCCTGCCGCACCGACCACAACCGTCACCACCGAGGCACCGCCGACCACAACGATCACGGCCGACGCGTCGATCCCGACGGTCACGACCGTCGCACGACCGACCGCGATGATCGACGAACTCGTCGGCGCCGAGGGCGCGCGAGTGCACATCCGCTGCGTCGGCGACGGCGACACGACCGTCGTGCTGATCGCCGGCTTCGGCGGCGACACCACCGGCTGGGCCAACGTCGAGCCCGCCATCGCTGCCCGCGCCCGTGTGTGCTCGTACGACCGACCCGGGACGGGAACGAGCGACCCGGCGACCGCGACCGCGACCTTCACCACCCAGGCGACCGACCTGCACGACCTGCTGCACACGATCGGCGAACCCGGCCCGTACGTGGTCGTCGGCCAATCCTTCGGTGGCGCAGAGGCGGTCATGTTTGCAGCGCTCTTCGCCGACGAGGTCAGCGGCCTCGCGCTCGTCGACGCCTCCCCCACCACGTGGCCCGCCGCCCTCTGTTCCGTGCCCGACGACGGATCCGAGGCCGCCGCCACCATGCTTGGCGTCTGCGCGGGCTTCCTCCCAACGGGGAACGGCGAGCGCCTGGACGTCGTCGCCGCCTTCGCCGAAGTGTCGAACGTCGTCTCGCTCGGGTGGTTGCCGATGGCTGTCATCACAGCCGTCGCTCGCGAACTGCCCAGCGGTCTCGCGGCGTCCGAGGTGGCACGCCTCACCGAGGCCTGGAACCAGGGTCAGCAGACATGGGCGTCGCTTTCGACCACCGCGCATGTGGTGACGGTCGACCACACCAGCCACCACATCGAGATCGACCAACCGGCTGTCGTGATCGACGAGATCACCCGGTTGCTCCCGTAACCCGCAACTCATCACCCAAAACCACATCAACACACCCAAGGAGTCACCATGCACGGCCGCCCTACCACTCAGCCCATCGGCGACAGCCACGCCAGCCACCCCCACCGGTGGCGCATCCTCGGCGTGCTCATCCTCGCCCTTCTCGTCACCTCCATCGACCACACCATCATCAACGTCGCCATGCCCAGCCTGGTCGGCGACCTCGGCGCCAGCTCGGCCCAACTGCAATGGATCGTCGCGTCTTACACCATCGTGTTCGCCGGGCTGCTGCTGACCGCAGGAAGCGTCGGCGACCGATTCGGCCGCCGACACGCACTCCTCGCCGGCCTGGCCACGTTCCTCGGCGGCTCGATCGTCGCCGCCACCGCAGGCTCGACGACTGCGCTCATCGCCGGCCGCTGCGTGATGGGCCTCGGCGGCGCGCTGCTCATGCCGACCACGCTGTCGATCCTCGTCAACGTATTCGGTGATCCCCGCGAACGCGCCAAGGCAATCGCCGCATGGACCGCGGCCAGCGGCGCCGGCATCGCGCTCGGGCCGATCGTCGGCGGCGCGCTGATGCGCAACTTCTCGTGGTCGGCCGTGTTCTGGATCAACGTGCCGCTGCTCGTCGCCGCCATTGTCGGAGCGGTTCATCTCGTGCCCGACTCCCGCGACCCCCACGCCACGCGGCTCGACCCGGTCGCCGCGGTCCTGTCCATCGCCGCGATCAGCACCCTCGTGTACGCCATCATCCAGGGACCCGAGCGCGGCTGGACCTCGAGCATTTCACTGGTCAACTTCGCAGCAGGGACGGCGATCGCAATCGTGTTCGTCGGCTGGGAGATGCGACGCGACGAGCCGATGCTCGACATGTCGCTGTTCCGCAATCGCAGCTTCTCGGCCGGCAGCATCGCACTCGGGCTGCTCTTCTTCGCCATGGCCGGCACCGTGTTCCTGCAGGCCCAGTACCTGCAGTTCGTCCTCGAGTACACACCGCTCGCAGCCGGCCTGGCGCTCGTTCCTGCCGCGATCGGGATGCTGCTCGGCACCGGCGCCGGTGCTCATCTCGCCGAGATGCACGGCGGACGCATCGCCGTCACAGCGGGCACGCTGATCGCCACCGGCGGCGTCGCCGTGCAGGCGGCGTTCGTCGACGGCGGCTCGTACCTGCCCACGGGTGTCGGGCTGCTGCTGTTCGGCCTCGGCGCCGGCATCGCCATGCCACCCGCAACCGAGATGATCATGGCAACGCTTCCCCCCGCCCGAGCTGGCGTCGGATCAGCCGTCAACGACACCGTCCGCGAGTTCGGTGGCGCACTCGGGGTCGCCGTCATCGGCAGCGTCGCCGCCACCACCTACGCGACATCGATGCACAACGAGCTCGACCAGTTCCCGAACCTGACCGGCACCGATCGCAGCATGCTCGTCAACAACGTCGGCGCCGCACTCCAAAGCAGCCAGCACCTCGGCGACCAGGCTGACCAGATCGCCGCTGCCGCTCGCACGGCCTTCGTGGACTCCATGCACAGCTCGCTGTGGATCGCCGCCGGCCTCGCGTTCTGTGCCGCAGTCGTCGCCTTCACACAACTGCCCCGCCAGACGGTCCACGCCACACACCACGCCGATGGTGCGAGGGTCGCCCACCGCGGTCATCACTCCGTCGCCCATGCCGGTCACCACCCGCACGTCGCTGCGCTCGAGGTCACCGCGCCGGCTGAAGCGTCGGCGTCATGAACAGCGCCTCATGCGATATGGCCGGCGACGTGTTGATCATCGGTGGCGGTGCGGCCGGCCTCACCGCAGCGCTCGTCCTCGTGAGGGCCCGGCATCGGATCACGGTCATCGACGACCAGACCCACCGCAACGCGACCGTCGACGAGTTCCACGGCTTCCCAACACGCGACGCGACCGCTCCCAACCGCTTCCGGGCGGATGCACTCGCCGAGCTGCACTCATACGGCGTCGGAATCGTCCACGCCGCAGTCACCAGCGCAACAAGCGCCGACCAGATCGTGTCGATGACGCTCACCGACGGCACCACCGTTCGCGGCGACGCAGTCGTGCTGGCCACCGGC
>DASQTR010000258.1:0-2160 GCA_035641795.1 Ilumatobacter sp. | reverse complement strand
AATCCGTTGAGTGCTAACCGACGCGCCCCCACCTGGAGGGCGCCGCCCCAGGGGGTATGGACGTATGCCGAAGCAGATCGCCTACAGCGAGCAGGCCCGCCGGGCCCTCGAGGCAGGCATGAACAAGCTCGCCGACTCGGTGCGGGTCACGATCGGGCCCAAGGGCCGCAACGTCGTGCTCGAGAAGAAGTGGGGCGCACCCACGATCACGAACGACGGCGTCTCGATCGCCAAGGAGATCGAGCTCGAGGACCCGTACGAGAAGGTGGGCGCCGAGCTCGTCAAGGAAGTCGCGAAGAAGACCGACGACGTCGCCGGTGACGGCACCACCACGGCGACCGTGCTGGCGTGGGCGCTGGTCCGCGAGGGCCTGCGCAACGTCGCCGCCGGCGCCAACCCGATGGGCCTGAAGAAGGGCATCGAGTCGGCCGTCGAGACCGCCGTCGACGAGATCCAGAAGGCCTCGATCGAGGTCAAGGCCGACCAGAAGCAGATCGCCAACGTCGCGGCCATCTCGGCCGCCGACCAGGAGATCGGCCAGATGATCGCCGAGGCGCTCGACAAGGTCGGCACCGACGGCGTGATCACGGTGGAGGAGAGCCAGACCTTCGGCATGGAGCTCGACCTCGTCGAGGGCATGCGCTTCGACAAGGGCTACATCTCGCCGTACTTCGTCACCGACCCCGAGCGGATGGAGGCGGTGCTCGACGACGCGTACGTCCTGCTCGTCAGCACGAAGATCTCCGCCGTGAAGGACCTGCTGCCCGTGCTCGAGAAGGTGATGCAGGGCGGCAAGCCGCTCGTCATCATCGCCGAGGACGTCGAGGGTGAGGCGCTGGCGACGCTGGTCGTCAACAAGATCCGCGGCACGTTCAAGTCGGCGGCGGTGAAGGCCCCCGGTTTCGGCGAGCGGCGCAAGGCAATGCTCGAGGACATGGCGATCCTCACCGGCGGCACGGTGATCTCGGAGGAGGTGGGCCTCAAGCTCGAGAACGTCGGGGTCGATCTGCTCGGCACCGCCCGCAAGGTCGTCGTCACCAAGGACGAGACGACGGTCGTCGAGGGTGGCGGCAGCCAGTCCGACATCCAGGGCCGGATCAACCAAATCCGGGCGGAGATCGACAACACCGACTCGGACTACGACCGCGAGAAGCTCCAGGAGCGCCTGGCGAAGCTCTCGGGCGGCGTGGCGATCATCAAGGTCGGCGCCGCCACCGAGGTGGAGCTCAAGGAGAAGAAGCACCGCATCGAGGACGCCGTCCAGACCACGAAGGCTGCGGTCGAGGAGGGTGTCGTCCCCGGCGGCGGCGTGGCGCTCCTGCGGGCGCAGGAAGCCGTGCTCGCGGCGGGGGCCAAGCTCGAGGGCGACGACGCCACCGGGGCGAAGATGGTGTCCCGTGCGCTCGAGGAGCCCCTCAAGCAGATCGCGGTCAACGCCGGCTACGAGGGCGGCGTGGTCGTCGAGAAGGTGCGTTCGATGAAGGGCTCCGAGGGCCTGAACGCGGCGACCGGCGACTACGAGGACCTCGTGAAGGCGGGTGTCATCGACGCCGCCAAGGTGACGCGCTCCGCGCTGCAGAACGCGGCGTCGATCGCGGCGCTGTTCCTCACCACCGAGGCGGTGGTGGCGGACAAGCTCGAGGAGAAGCCCGCGATGCCGGCCGGCGCAGGCGGCATGCCCGGCGGCATGGACGGCATGGGCGACTTCTAAAACTCGTACCACCGGTCCACGACCGAACCGCAGTGGGGCGCCCTCCGGGGCGCCCCACTCGCGCGCCCGAAGGATTTTGGCGTCGCTCACCGCGAATTATTCGAGGTGAGCGACGCCAGAACAATGAGCGGCCCGGCGGTAGCCTCGAGCGCATGGAGCCGCTGACGCCGTCCGAAGGCTGGGGCGTCCTCCATCTCTTCTACAAGGTCGACGGGGCGCGCGCCGAGGCCGAGCCGGGCGGGACGAAGCGGGTGCTCGACGCGATCGCTTCCCTGGAGGCCGATGATCACCAGGTGCTCGTGTTCACGGTGCTCGGGCACAAGGCCGAGCTCGGTGTCATGGCGCTCGGACCGGATGTGGCCCGGCTCCAGGCGTTCCAGCACGAGCTCGCCGCCGCGCCGCTCTCGCTCGAGTGGTCCTATGTGTCGCTGACGGAGCGTTCGGAGTAC
>DASQTR010000257.1:0-3662 GCA_035641795.1 Ilumatobacter sp. | reverse complement strand
ACCCGCCGAGCTCATGTCGACGAGTAGCACGGAGATACCGCCCGGTCGGCCGTCGGCAGGTTCGGTGCGCGCCAGCAGGTAGCAGTGGTCGGCGACGTCGGCGTACGACGTCCAGATCTTCGACCCGTTGACCACGTACTCGTCGCCGTCGAGCCGCGCCTCGGTTCGCAGGGCAGCGAGGTCGCTGCCGGCGTCGGGCTCGGAGAAGCCTTGGCACCACACGACCCGGCCGGCTGCGATCGGAGGCAGGTACCGCTGTCGTTGCTCGTCGGTGCCGTGCGCCATGATCGACGGCCCGATCCAGTTGGCGTTCATGTACTGGGGTCCGCGGGGCTCGCCGCGCGACCACAGTTCCTCACCGAGGATCGCCAGCTGCCACGGCGTCGCCCGGCTGCCGCCGTACTCGTCGGGCCAATGGGGGATCAACCAGTTGCGATCGGCCAGCATCCCTGCGAAGCGGTGCGAGTACTCGGCGTTCTCGCGCGAACCGAGCACCGCGGTGCGGCCGTGCCAGCGTTCGGGCAGCTCCTCGTCCAGAAAGGCGCGTAGCTCGGCTCGAAACGCCACGTCCTCTGGTGCCCAGCCGAACTCCACGGTCATGCCCCCTTCCAGCAATCAGTATACTCATCTTCGTTTGACGGGCCAGGTGCGCCGGCCCTCTGTTCACCAACCCTGCTGGCTCGACGCCACCGCGGTGGCGATCACGCCTCGCTCGCCGAAACCGGCGATCTCGGACGGCTCGTAGCCGAGCTCCAGCAGGACGCGATCGTTGTCGAGGCCGAGTGTCGGCGAGGGGCGCCGGTTCCAGCGGTGGGGCCCGGCCGAGAACCGCACCGGAAACGCGATGTACGGATGGGTTCCGGTGACGGGGTGGGTGACGTCCTCGAAGAAGTTGCGGGCGACGAGCTGCTCGAATCCCACGACCTCGTGTGCCCACGCCACGCGCGCGGCGGGCACACCAAGTTGTTCGCCGAGCGCTTCCACCTCGGCCGCGGTATGCGCAGCGCACCAGGCGGCGAGTTGGTCGACGCACGTCGCTCCGGTCTTGCTCTGCAACGCGGCGCGATCCGCCTCGTCGGGCAGTGTGATCGCGACCCACTCGTCGTCTCCGGCGCATGCAAGCACTGCCTGCTCGACGAACGGCGAACCGTTCCCGGCGCTGCGCATCAAGTGCTGGTGGGAGGCGTACTCGAGGATTTGCTCCGCTGCCGTGTTGAGCGCCCCGCCGACCATCGGCGTCTCCACGACCTGCCCGCGCCCTGTCAGCTCGCGCTCCTGCAATGCGACCAGTGCCGCGATCGCGGCGTGAACGCCGGCGATCGGATCGCACATGCCGTTGGGCATCACCGGCGTCTCGCCCTCGTAGCCGGTGAGGAAGGCAAGTCCTGAGGCTTGTTCGATCGTCTGCGCGAAGCCGACTCGATCGCGCCATGGGCCGCTGACACCGAACGCCGGCATGCGCACGACGACGAGGCGCGGGTTGGCCGCCATGGTGGCATCGGGCCCCAGCCCCAACTGCTCGACCACGCGCGGGCTGAAGTTCTCGATCATCACGTCGCACGTCGCGAGTAGGCGCATGGCGATCTCATGACCGTCCGCGCTCGACAGATCGACAGCGATGCCGCGCTTGTTCGTGTTCGCGCCACAGAACAACGGCGACCATTCCCACCACTCGGCGTCGGTCAACCGGCGCAGCGTGTTCATGCGAATGCCGTCGGGACGGCGCGGCCCTTCCATGTGGATGACGTCGGCGCCGAGCCCGGCCAAAACGTGGGCGGCAAGCGGCCCGGCCCAGAACGCTGTGAAATCGGCGACGCGGATGCCCGCCAGTGGCAGCTCAGGAACGTCACCGGACGACTCGGTACGTGGCTTGGCGGCGAGCCACAGCGTGGCCGCGTCGGTGGCGCCGATCGAGGGCATCGGCGCGATGCGGTCGACCGGCTCGTCGCGGAACCGGTAAGGGCGGCGAGGCTGGACGAATCCGGCGGGGTTCGGGACCAGCCACTGCTGGTCGACGAAGTGGTCGATCTCCGGAATCGTGCGCCCGTTGCCGATCGGCGCGACGGGGATCCGCATCAACGAGGCGATCTCGACGATCTCACCTGTGGTGCGTGTGCGCGACCATTCGCGGATCACCGGGACGAGCTCGGCGGAACGGCGCCGGCGCTCCATCGCGATGAACAGCGACTCGTCCTCCGCCCACCCCGGCTGCTCGATGAGTGCGCAGAAGTCGAGCCACTGCTGGCCCGTTATCACGAAGAACCCCACATGCCCGTCAGAGGTCGGCTCGATCCCGGGCACCGGAACGCCGCGCAGTTGGTGGAACGGCGTCGCCGCCATCGAGGCGTACGTGACCGGGTACATGCTGTGCTCGAGATGCGCGGCTTCGAGCTGCGAGGTGTCGAGCAGCTCACCGATGCCACTTGCGCGAAGGCGCGGCAGCACGCCCAGCAGCGCAGCTGCCGCCACCGCGCCGGCGAACCACGGTGTCGGCTCGCCGCCCGCCATCAGCGGCGCGCGAGACACATCACCGCGTGGGGCCATGCCGCCCGACATCGCCTGCAGGACGAGGTCGGAGGACGGGCGGTCGGACCATGGACCGTGCAGCCCGAAAGGCGTGATCGCGACCGCGGTCAGGTGCGGGTGGCGAGCGTGCAGGTCGTCCCACGGATCCGGCAACCGGTCGGTGACCAACACGTCGGCGCGGTCGAGCAATGACGCCGCGGCAGGGCCGTCGACCACGCTGTGCTTGCCGGCGTGCAGGTAGGCGAAGAGCGCACCCGTCGGACCGCTCGCCGATGCCGGTGCCGCCTGGCGGCTGCGCAGTGGGTGACCGTCGGCGTCCTCGACGACCGCCGCATCAGCGCCCGCGTCCTTGAGGATCTTGGTGCAGTACGCGACCTCGATGCCACCCGTGCCTTGAACGACGCGCAGCCCTGCGAGCGGCTGTACGACTCGATCGCGCTCGCTCAATGCGACTCACCGTCGGCCGCAGGCGCGGGCGCGACGAGCTCGAAGTCGTAGAGCCGTGCGGCTGTGCCGCCGAGCACTGCCCTGCGCTCGCTGGTCGACAGGTCGGCAACGGACTCGCGGTAGAGCTCGACGAGTTGCCCGTACGTGCAGTAGGGGCGGTCGATCGGGAAGTTGGAGCCGAACATGCAGCGATCGGCGCCGAACGCGTCGATGCACGCCAGCACCCACGGCCGCACCAGCTCGACGCTCGGGTCCGGCTGCGACGCGCCGACGACCGTCGAGATCTTGCAGGCGACATTGGGTCGCTGTGCCAGCGAGCGCATCGCCGCGCTCCACGCATCATGCTCCTCCGGTGTGCGGTCGAGCGGGAGGCAGCCGTGACTGAGCAGGATCGTGACCGTCGGCCACCGCGCCGCCAACTCGTCGATGACCCCGAAGTCACCGTGGTGGCGCCTGACCTCGAGCGACGCGCCAGCGGCGACGAGCGCATCCATCGCGGGCGCGGCTGCGGCCGCGTCGAGGTGCTTCGCCGAGAACGGGTCACGAACGCCGCGGAACAGTGGCGACGCCGCCTCTGCGGCGATGGTCGCGGCCCCGTCGGCGGCCGCGAGATCGCAACGCCCGACCTGCGCCTGCGGCCACCCGGTGGCGGCGGCAACCGAGTCGATCCACGCCGTCTCCGTGGCGGG
>DASQTR010000256.1:0-2250 GCA_035641795.1 Ilumatobacter sp. | reverse complement strand
TCGCGCCCACCGCGACGGCGACTGCCAAGTCCGACACCATCCGCTTCGCGACGTTCAACGCCTCACTGAACCGGAACGCCGAGGGTCAGGCACTGACCGACCTGTCGGCCCCCGGCAACGCCCAGGCCGACGCGGTCGCCGAGATCATCCAGCGCGTCCGCCCGGACGTCCTGCTCATCAACGAGTTCGACTTCGACGCACAGGGCACGGCAGCCCAGCTGTTCCAGAGCAACTACCTGTCCGTCCCACACAACGGCGCGGACCCGATCACCTACCCCTACCGCTACGTTGCGCCGTCCAATACCGGTGTCCCGTCCGGCTTCGACCTGGACAACAACGGCATTGTCGGTGGCGGCAACGACGCGTTCGGGTTCGGAGAGTTCCCTGGCCAGTTCGGCATGGCCGTGTTCTCGCAGTATCCGATCCAGACACCGCTGGTCCGTACGTTCCAGCACTTCCTGTGGAAGGACATGCCGGGGGCGCTGCTACCCGACGACCCGAGTACGCTGGCGCCGGCCGACTGGTATTCACCCGATGAGCTCGACGTCTTCCGCTTGTCGTCGAAGAGTCATTGGGATCTGCCGATCCTCGTCAACGGCCGGATCGTCCACCTGTTGGCGAGCCATCCGACGCCCCCGGTATTCGATGGCCCCGAGGATCGCAACGGCACCCGCAACTTCGACGAGATCCGGTTCTGGGCGGACTACGTCACCTCGGGAGCAACCTCGCAGTACATCTACGACGACGAAGGCGGGCGAGGCGGGCTCTCCCCCGGCGCGTCGTTCGTGATCGTCGGCGATCAGAACTCCGACCCACTCGACGGCGACAGTATCGAGGGCGCCGCACAGCAGCTCATCGAACACCCTCGGGTCAACGTGAGTAGCACGCCGGACAGCGAGGGCGCCGTCGAGCAGTCGGCACTGCAGGGTGGTGCCAACCTCAGCCATCAGAGCGACCCGCGATTCGACACGGCTGACTTTGCAGACGGGGCGCCCGGGAACCTGCGCGCCGATTACGTCCTGCCGAGCAAGAGCCTGCGAATCGCCGACTCCGGTGTCTTCTGGCCGCTCAGCACTGATCCGCTGTTCCGGCTGGTCGGCACGTTCCCCTTCCCGAGCTCCGATCACAGGATGGTCTGGGTAGACGTTCGGAATTGATCGACGGCCACGCCGCCACGAACCCTGCCGCGCTACGGAGACTGACGGCGCAGCTGCTCTGCGACGACGAGTGCAACGAGCAGTGCCGTCGTCAGGCTGGCGACGAGCAGGCCGCTTGCGTCGGCGGCGAGCGGAATCGCGGCCACTAGCAGGAGCACGACCACGGCCCGCCGCCAGCCCTGGGTCCGCCCGATGCTCGCCTCGAACGCCATCAGGCCGAGCAGGTACAGCGCCGGTCCACCCAAGGTGACCAGTGCTCTGGCCATATGTAGTTGATCAGCGGGATGGGCGATGACCAGTTCGTTGCCGACGGCGGTCAAGATGATGCCGGCGACGATCGGAATGTGCAGATAGGTGTATGCATTCCGACCGATCTGACCCGCTTCGGCGACCGCGGCGCTGATCCGCCGCACGGCAGAGCTGACGACCTGCCCGAAATACAGCCACCACAACGCCGTCGAGCCGACGAAGGCGACGCCGAGCGCGACGACCACCGCGGCGTCCAGCCCGGCACTCGACGCCGTCACGCCCGTCAGCACGATGCTCTCGCCGAGCGCGATGATGATGAAGAGCTGAAAGCGTTCGGCGAAGTGACCACCGTCGATCTGCCATTCGCTCATCGGGGTCCCGCCCATGCCGGGAAGCCAGTACCGCGCCATCGGAGCCGCGAGGTCGAGCGCGAGCGCTCCGAGCCACAGGGCCCAGCGGGCCCCGCCCGCGGCGAACGCACCGCCCACCCACAGGGGCGCCGAAAGCACGCTCCAGGCGAGGATCTGACGAAAGTTCCGATTGAAGTCCCCGGCCGGGGTCACGGAGACGACGAAGGCGTTGCGGACGACCTGCAGGGCCACGTAGCTCGCGGCGAACAGCAGGCCGTACTGCTCGAACGCTTCCGGGATCGCGACCGCCATCAGGAGGCTCGCCAGCATCACGAAGGTCAGCACGAGCCGCACGGGCACTGTCTCCGGGTCGAACCAGTTGGCCATCCAGGTCGTGTAGTTCCAGGCCCAGTAGACGGCGAGTAGGAGGAAGGCCGTCTGAGCGGCTCCCTCCCAGCTCAGGTGCTCGAGAAGGTGGTGCGAGAGCTGTGTGA
>DASQTR010000255.1:0-17525 GCA_035641795.1 Ilumatobacter sp. | reverse complement strand
GTCCATCTTGCGTTTGCTCATGTGTGTGTGCGACTCCTGCCCCGCCGCGAGGTGAGTCGGCAGAACAGCGTTTCAACCTAGGGCGCGCGGCGCCTATTCCGGTATCGCCCCCAAAATGGGTGACATTGAACCATCTGCGACGACTCGGTCGCGCACCGCTGGCGGTTGTGGCGCAACGTGTCACCGCGCCATTGCGTAGAACTCGTCATTGGGCGTGATGCCGGCGAAGTTGGCGTAGCGGTTCGACAGCGCGAACAGGGCGGTGATGGCCCCGATGTCCCAGATCTCGTCGTCGCTGAAACCGCCGGCGCGCATGCCGTCGAGGTCGGCGCCCGTGATCGACGCCGAGTCGTCGGCAACCTTGATTGCGAAGTCGAGGATCCCCCGCTGGCGGTCGGTGAGATCGGCCTTCGACGGGTTGACCGCCACTTGATCGGCAATCAGCGGGTCTTTGGCTCGTATGCGCAGGACTGCGCCATGGGCGACGACGCAGTAGAGGCAGTGGTTCAACGCCGACGTGGCGACGACGATCAGCTCCCGTTCCGCCTTCGTCAGCCCCACGTCCGAGTCCATCAGGGCGCCGTGGAACGCGAAGAACGCACGAAACTCATCGGGCCGGCGGGCGAGCGCCAGAAACACGTTGGGCACGAAGCCGGTCTTCTCTTGGACCGTGAGGATGTGGTCGCGAATGTCGTCGGGAAGGTCCTCGAGGGCGGGTACGTCGAACCGCGAGATCGGCGCGTTGCTCATCCCGTGAGCATCGCGCACGTCATCCGCGCGATACGACGGCGAGCGCGACCGCGGCGGCGGCAGCGACGTTCAACGAGTCGACGTCGGGGTGAATCGGGATGCGCACGCGCCGGGTCGCCGCACTCAGCAACGCCGGCGAAAGCCCTGGTCCCTCGGCGCCGAGCGCGACCGCCAGCCGGTCGGGCGGACTGAGCGTCCACACGTCGGTGCTGTCCGGCGCGGGTGTCATCGCCCACGTCTCGAATCCGGCGTCGGTCAGCTGCCGCATCGCGGCGTCCGGCCAGTCCTGCACGGGGACGCGGCTCCAGCGCATCAGCAAGATCTCACCCATGCTGACCCGAACCGTGCGACGGGTGTACGGATCGAGGCACGTCGGATCGAGCACCAGACCACCGAAGCCGAACGCCCGCGCCGATCGGGCGACGGCGCCGAGGTTCTCGGGGTCGTTGAGCCCCTCCAGGACCACCAGCCGCGGCGCCGACGCCGCGAGCTCGTCGAGCGTCGCGGGCCGCCGCCGCGTGCCGGCCGCGATCGCGCCCCGGTGGAGGTCGAACCCGGTGATCGCCTGTAGTAGCTCGCGCTGGACCACGTAAACGGGTGCGTCGACAGTCGCCAGCAGTTCCGACATTCGCTCGAACTTGACCTCGTCCAGCAGGACCGAGCGGACGCGATGCCCTGAGGCGATCATGCGCTCGATGGCTACCGGGCCTTCGGCCACGAACAGGTCGTCGCCCTCGATCTGCCTTCTGGCAACGGCGTCCTTGAGCTGGCGGTAGTCGGCGAGGCGCGGATCGTCGGCGTCGTCGATCCGATCCGGCATCTGCCCAGTTTGGTGGCCGCGTTGACCACGAGGCGGATCCGCGCGAACATCGAACGCATGTTCCGGCAAGGGACTTTGTTCGGTGTCTGCGCCCCCGAGTTCGACACCGCGTTCGCCGAGGTACGGCGCGAGAATCTCGACCCCACCAGCTGGGTCGATCACGCGCCGCGCTGGCTGCGGGGGTCCGATCAGCTGCTCGACGAGCTGGTGGCCGTGCTACCGCTGCGGCAGCGCACCGGCGTGCGCATGTACGACCGGATCGTCGACGAGCCGCGCCTCACGGCCTGGTGGCAGGAGCAGCATGAGCGACCAGAACCGTTACCCATGCTGCGCGACATGCGGCTGGTGTTGGCTGAGCACTACAGCGAGCCGTTCGACTCGATCGGATTCAACCTGTATCGCGACGGCAACGACTCGGTCGCGTGGCACTCCGACCGGCACGCCAAAGTCGTCACGAATCCCGTCGTGGCGATCGTGAGCCTCGGCGCGCCGCGGCCGTTCCGCATGCGACCGAAGGGCGGCGGGCGTTCGCGTGTGTGGGAGCTCGGCGACGGCGACCTGTTCGTCATGGGCGGCGCCAGCCAGCACGACTGGGAGCACACGGTGCCGAAGGTCCGCGTCACCACCGGGCCGCGGATGTCGATCAGCTTCCGCTCATGGTGAGCGTGTGACCTCAGCGGCGTTGGCGGGATCGACTCGTCTTGGAGTGGGGTGTCTGACACCACGCCAGCGGTGTCTGACACAAAGCGTTGCGGCGGCCATCGTGTCTTCTTGCGGCAGTCAACGCCCCGTGTCAGACACCGACAGTCGGTGTCAGACACGTACGTGAATAGAAGCGACGTCAAATCCGTCGTGCACGCCCGTCTGGTCAGGTGTTGTGCACCAACACGCTCAGCGCCGCGATCGCGGCGCCGCGCGCGCCGGCCATGTCGAGGTCGGCGACCAACTCGAACTTCGCCACTCGTTGCTGCTCGTCGCGGAGTTGCGTGTGCTCGGCGATGCGGTCGCGGAACCAGTCACGGAACTCTGGCGCAGCCTCGATCACGCCGCCGCCGATGAAGTAAGCGTCGGGGTCCGTGAAGTTGGCGGCGATGGTGAACAGCCGCGCTAGTGCCATCGCTTGTTGCTCGAACAGCCGCCGCGCCATCTCGTCACCGTGTTCGCCGTAGGTTCGCACCTGCTTGGCGGCCTCGAGCGGATCGATCCGGCTCAGCGGATGATCGGGGTACATCGTCAACCAGAACGGCAGCAGGTTGTTGCGGATGCCCGACAGCGAGGCGACGCTTTCGGCGTCGCCGCTGAACCCGCAGTTGCAGCGCGGCAGTGGCTGGCCATCGAGCAGCAGACCGTGCATCGGGATGTGCACGTGCCCCAACTCGCCGGCCATCCCGGCCGCGCCTCTCACGATCCGGCCGCCTTCGATCACGCCGCCCCCCAGGCCGGTGCCGACGATCGCCGCCACCGAGGAGCGCTCGCCCGACACGGGGCCGAAGTGGCGATGGTGGGCGTAGAGGGCGGCGGCGTTGCCGTCATTGTTGTAGACGACCGGTAGGCCGAGCTCGTCCTCGAGCGCGGCGCGCACGTCGAAGCCGTGCCACTCGGGGTCGGAGAAGTTGGTGGCACCGCGCGAGCTGAGCACGCCGTTCGCGGAGGCCGGCCCGGGCGTGTCGAGGCCGACGCCGCGCACGTTGCGCGGATCGACGCCCGCCAACTCGAGCGCCGAGTCGAACGCCTGGCGCATCGCGCTGATCGCGATCTTCGGGCCCTCGGTGACTCGGCTGGGCAGCTCGACCAGCTGATCGATCAGGTAATCACCGTTGCCGTCGATGACGGTGAACTTGTTGGCAGTGCCGCCGATGTCGATGCCGACGATGTACGTGTGCGTGTCCAGGGTGGCTCCCCGATGCCGAGCGATGGTGGGCGCGAGCCCGAACGCGATCGTAGGTGCTGGACCAAGACGCGGCGACGGTCAGCGCGGCAGCGGTATCGCGTACGTGCCCTGGGCGGTCGCCGTGACCTTCTCGGTGCGGTCGTCGCACCACACGTGGGCGGTGGCGACGACGCTGCGCCGGCTGACCGCTTCGAGTCTGGCGCGGGAGAAGATGCGGCTGCCCTGTGCTGGGCGCAGAAACCGCATCGACAACTCGGATGTCATCGCCATCGGCTCGATCCGCCCCAGCGCCACGAACGTCACGTACCAGAGCGCGGCGTCGACTAACGCGAACTGCGTCGGACCAGACACGAACCCGCCCGGTCGCACCATGTGCGGGTCGACGTCGCACGCTGCGACCGCGTAGTCGGCGCCCACCTCCACGCACATGCCCGACGCGCCCGGGTACAGCTCGCTGACGACGGCGTTGATCGCCTCAGCGGTGATCGCGGGAGTCGCCATGTGGGAACCGTACGAGCCGGACGTGCTACGAATCGAGACATGATGCGCGACGTTGTCGTCGTCGGCGCCTCGCTCGCCGGGCTGCGCGCTGCGGAGTCGCTGCGTACCGCCGGCTTCGACGGGACGATCACCGTCATCGGGGACGAGCGCCACATGCCGTACGATCGGCCACCGCTCTCCAAGCGCCTTCTGGCGGGCGAGTGGGAGGTCGACCGGATCGCGCTCCGCAAGCCCGACGACATCGCCTCGCTCGGCGTCGATTGGCAACTGTCGACTTCCGCCGTGGGGCTCGATCCTGCGCGACGTCATGTCGAGCTCGCGGACGGCCGACAAGTGCGATACGAGGGTGCGATCCTTGCCACCGGCTCGCGGCCTCGCAAGCTGCCCGGCCAGGACGACGTGGCCGACGTCGTCGTGCTGCGCTCGGTCGACGACGCGCTCGAGCTCCGGTCACGGATCGCAGGTGGCGGACGGCGCGTCGTCGTGATCGGCGCCGGCTTCATCGGCCTGGAGGTCGCGGCTACGGCGCGCAAGCTCGGCAACGAGGTGCTGGTGCTCGAGAGCGCGCCGGGACCCTTGGTCCGCGGTCTGGGGGCGGCGATGGGCGCGGCGATCGCCGCCGTGCACGCCGACCACGGCGTCGAGGTGCGGTGCGGGGTCACGATCGAGGCCGTCCAGCCCGGTGCGGTGCTGATCGACGGCGGGTGGCATGAACCGGCCGATGTCGTCGTCGTCGGCATCGGCGTCGCCCCTGCGACCGACTGGCTCGCCGACTCTGGTCTCGAGGTCCGCGATGGCATCGTGTGTGGGCCCGATCTCAACACCGGCGTGCCGCTCGTGTACGCCGCCGGCGACATCGTGCGCTGGTACAACCCACTGTTCGAGGAGGAGATGCGCGTCGAGCACTGGACGAATGCGGCCGAGCAGGGCGCGCTCGCCGCTGCCAACCTGCTCGCTGAGGCCACCGGGCAGCGCACGGCGCCATACGCGCCGGTGCCGTTCTTCTGGAGCGACCAGTACGACCGACGCATCCAGTTCCTCGGCCGTGCCAGCGGCGACGACGAGGTGCAGGTCGTCGCCGGGTCGGTAGCAGCTCGCCAGTTCGTCGCCCTCTACGGCAACCGCGGCCGCCTGCGCGGAGTGCTCGGTCTGAACGCGCCACGGCAGGTCATGCCGTTCCGGTCGCTCTTGCTCGAGCGGATCTCGTGGGACGACGCGCTTGCCCACGCCCGCACCATTTGACGTGGCGCAAGCACCCGATGGTGCCGGTCGAGCGCCTGGACGCAACGTCGTAGTCTGTCGCGCATGTCGCACTTGTCGAACGTGTGGTTCAAGGTCACCGACCTGCAAGTAACGCATGGAAGGGGGTGCCGGGTCACCACCGTGAGCGGCGACGAGTACCTCGACTTCGCGGCCGGCATCGCGGTCAACTCGACGGGTCACGCCCACCCCAAGGTCGCCGCCGCGATCGGCGCTCAGGCGGAGCGCTTCATCCACGCCCAGATCAACGTGTTCACGCACGATCTCGCCGAGCCGTTGGCGACCAAGCTGGCCGACATCGCGCCGGGCGCGATCGACACGTTCTTCTTCGCCAACTCTGGCGCCGAGATCACCGAGGCTGCAGTCAAGCTCGCCAAGCAGGTGACCCGGCGGCCGAACATCGTCGTGTTCCAGGGCTCCTTCCACGGGCGGACGCACATGGCGATGGCGATGACGACCTCCAAGACCGGATACCGCGCCGGGTACGCACCACTGCCGTCGGGCGTGTTCGTCAGCCCGTTCCCCGACCCGCTCGCAGACGACCAAGATGCAGCGGTAGAAGTGGCACTGCACGGTTTCGACCGGCTGCTGCTCGCCGAGACCGCGCCGGCCGAGACGGCGGCGGTGATCATCGAGCCAGTGCTCGGTGAGGGCGGCTACATGCCGGCGCCAACGGCCTTTCTCGAAGGCGTCGTCGAACGCTGCCGGCAGCACGGCATCCTCTTCATCGCCGACGAGGTGCAGAGCGGCTTCGGCCGCACCGGCGCCTGGTTCGCGGTCGATCACTACGATGTCGAACCCGACATCATCTGCATGGCGAAGGGGATCGCATCAGGGTTTCCGTTCTCGGCGCTCGGCACCCGGCGCGAGCTCGACGACAAGTGGCCCAAGGGCAGCCACGGCGGTACGTACGGCGGCAACCCGATCGGGTGCGCAGCTGCGCTGGCCACGATCGAGGTGATGAGCGAGCCGGGATTCATGGAGAACGTGCGGGCACGCGGCGACCAGTTGTCGGCAGCGTTGTCCGGTCTCATGAACACCTATCCCGGGTTGGTCCAGGTGCGTGGTCCGGGCCTCATGGTGGGCACAGTGTTCGACGATCCGGCGCGTGTGCCCCGCGTGCTCGACCACTGCCTCGCCGAGGGACATCTGATCCTGATGAACGCCGGTACGTACGGCAACGTGGTGCGGTGGATGCCGCCGCTCGTGGTGACCGCGGCGGAGATCGACGAAGGCATCCAGGCCTTCAGCAACGCACTGAAAGCGACAGTCTGAGCGACGGGCGCGGCGGCATGCCTCGACTCGACGCCGCGCGGGTGCGTGCTTGGCGCGACCTGCAGTCGATCGTGCCGGAGATCGAGCGCCGCATCGATGACGACCTGCGCGCCGAATGGGCCGTGCCGCTGGGCTGGTTCGACGTGCTGGCGACGTTGCGCGAGCTCGACGGCCGCGCCCGGCCGCAAGACGTCGCCTCGGTGATGCGCATCCCGGCGTCCAGCCTCAGCCGCCGGCTCGACCGGCTGGAGGAGGAGGGTTGGGTCCGACGCCATCGTGATGTCGATCCCGACGACCACCGCGCCGTCGAGGTCGAGCTCACGCGACGCGGCCGGGCACTGTGGCGTGAGATGAACGTCAGCTACCGGCGATCGCTGCAGGCGCGATTTGCGACCGCGCTGACCGATCGCGATATCCAAGGCCTCTCCGCCACGGCACGCACGCTGTCGGAGCACGCGTCGGCCGAGCCCCCCGCTGGTGTCTAACCTGAAGGGTGTCTGACACCGGGCGTCGCGCTGTTTGTGCTCAGGCGTACATCGCCTCGATCTCCCTGGCGTAGCGGGCGTGTACGCCGCGCCGTTTCAACTTCGATGTCGGCGTCAGCACGTCGCTGTCGGGTAGCCACTCCTCGCCGAGCACGGTGAAACGCTTGATCTGCTCCACCTGCGCGAACTGCTCGTTGACCTCGTCGACCGCCTGTTGGATGGCGCCAATCACATCTGGGTCGGCGGCGAGCTCGACGAGCGAGCGAGGGCCCTTGCCTTGCGCGGTCGCCCAGGTCGGCGCCACGTCTGCGTCGAGCACGAGCAGCGCAGCGATGTACTTACGGGCGTCGCCGATCACGCACGCCTGCCCGACGAGCGGGATCATCTTCAGCGCCGCCTCCAAATTGGCGGGGCTGATGTTCTTGCCCCCGGACGTGATGATCAGCTCCTTCTTGCGATCGACGATCTTGAAGTAGCCCTCGTCGTCCATCACCCCGATGTCGCCCGAGTGCAGCCAGCCGTCGATGAGCGTCTCGGCGGTCTTCTGCGGCTGGTTCAGGTAGCCCACGAACACGTTGCCGCCGCGGCAGACGATCTCGCCGTCGTCCGCCAGCCGCACCTCGCAACCTGGAATCGCCTGTCCGACGTAACCGGGCTTGTTGCGCTTCGGTGAGTACGTCATCGGACCGGACGACTCGGACATTCCGTAGATCTCGGAGAGCGGGACGCCGATCGCCGTGAACCACTCGAGGATCGGAGCCGGGATCGGCGCCGCGCCGCTCGTCGCCATCCGCAGCTGATCCAGTCCGATCAGCTCTCGGACCGTCGAGAACGCGACGGCGTCGAGGAAGGCCCAGGTGTCGCGCTGGTCCTGCGGGTCGATGCCGGCGATCTCTGCGCGCTTGATCTCGATCGCGAGCGCCACGCCCTCGTCGAACTGGCGCTGCTTGTCGGGGTCGGCGGCGAGCGCGGCGGTGACGCCCGCGTGAATCTTCTCGTAGACGCGAGGCACCCCGAACAGGAGCTGTGGCCGAACGTCGCGCAGGTACGCCGCCAGCTCGTTGAAGTCGGGACAGCAGTAGACCTCTGTGCCCTCCATCAGCGTGTTGTAGTGGCTCACCATGCGTTCGGCGATGTGCGCCATCGGCAGATACGACACGACCTTCCAGCCGGAGATGTCGGGCACCTCGATCGTCTCGATCAGAATCGTGCACGTGTAGACGACGTTGTACTGGCTGAGCATCACGCCTTTGGGCGGGCCGGTGGTGCCCGACGTGTAGATGAGGGTCGCCAAGTCGTCGGGCGAGGTCTGCGGCGCCAGCTCCGCGAGCTCGGCCATGCCGTGCTGCATCAGCGACTCGGCGGGCAGCACGCCCGCCGGAAGCTGGCCGTCGAGCTGCTCGATCACGTAGATCCGCTCGAGCTGAGGCAGCTCGTCGCGCACCTTGAGGAGGCGGTCGAGAAATCCGGCGTCCTCGACGATCGCGATGCGAGCCCCGCAGTCGCTCGCCAGATAATGGACCTCCTCGGGCGACGACGAGTTGTAGATGCTCACCGGCGTCGCCCGTATGAACTGGGCAGCGAGGTCGAGCCAGTGGAAGTCGGGACGGTTGCGCATCATCAGCAGCACGCGTTCGCCGACCGCAACTCGATCCGCGAGCAGACCCTGCGCGGCACGCGCCGTCAGATCACGCACGTCGGCCGCGGTCCACGTCGCCCAACCGTCGCCGCTCCGACCGTGCAGCATCGGCGCCTGCGGACGCGCCGCGGCGAGCTCGAGGAAGCGCCGCGGCACCGTCTCGCCCGCGACGCGGGCGTTGACCTCGTCGATCGTCGACCGCCTCATCGTTCTCATTCTCGCGCGCTCGGGCCACCACGCCCAACGGGGCGAACTCCGGTGAAGTGCCGCAGCCGACATGCGAGCAGACTCTGTCGCGTGCGCACGGCAGTGATCGTCGACGCGGTGAGAACGCCGCTCGGCAAGCGCAACGGCCGGCTGCGCGAGTGGCATCCGGTCGACCTCGCCGCCGAGCTGCTCAACGCCGTCCGCGACCGCAACGACCTCGACCCCGCCGTCGTCGACGACGTCGTGCTCGGCTGCGTGATGCAGGTGGGGGAACAAGCGGCGAACGTCGCCCGCAACGCGGTGCTCGCCGCGGGATGGCCCGACACGGTGCCAGGGACGACCATCGATCGCCAGTGCGGCTCCAGTCAGCAGGCCGCCCACTTCGCCGCGCAAGGCGTGATCGCCGGTGCCTACGACGTCGTGGTCGCGGGTGGGGTCGAGGTGATGACTCGGGTGCCGATGGGCGCGTCGATGGCCGACGGCAAGTTCGGCTATCCGTTCGGCCCTCGCCTGAGCGCACGCTACGCGGACCAGGGAGGGATCGTGCCGCAGGGCGTCTCGGCGGAGCTCATCGCCGACAAGTGGGGGATCACGCGCGAGGCGATGGATGTCTACGGTCTGCGCTCACAGCAGCTCGCGGTCGAGGCGTGCCGCGGGGGCCGGTTCGAACGTGAGATCGTCGCCGTGCTCGGTTCCGACGGGCGGGCGATGGAGCACGACGAGGGCGTGCGTGAGACCACCCTCGACTCGCTCGCACGGCTGAAGCCGGCCTTCCGGTCCGAGGAGGATGGCGGCCGCGTCACCGCCGGCAACTCGTCGCAGATCAGCGACGGCGCCTCAGCGGTGCTCGTGATGACGGAGGAGCGCGCCGCCGAGCTCGGGTTGGTGCCGCGGGCGAGGTTCGTGTCGTTTGCCGTCGCCGCCGGGGACCCGCGTCTGATGCTGACGGCCACGATCCCGGCCACCGCGCGGGTGCTCGAACGTGCGGGGCTTGCACTCGACGACGTCGACGTGGTCGAGATCAACGAGGCCTTCGCCTCAGCAGTGTTGGCGTGGGCACAGGAGCAGCGCCCCGATATGGAACGCGTCAACGTCAACGGCGGGGCGATCGCGCTCGGACATCCGCTCGGCGCCTCCGGCACACGGCTACTGACGACGCTCGTGTGCGAGCTCGAGCATCGCGGCGGCCGATACGGGCTACAGACGATGTGCGAGGGCGGCGGCATGGCCAACGCGACCGTCATCGAGAGGCTCTAGCTCGCGGCAAGCTGCTCGCTTCGTGTGTAGCGGCAGGTCAGCGGCGTCAAGCTGACGTCAAGCGAATCGCCCGCGCCGCCCTCCACAGGGCTTGGGGATAATCGATAGCGTGGGCATGGTGATCCTGGCCGTGTCTGTGGGCAGCGTCGTGTGGGCGCTCGCCGGCCTACTGATCGCATTCGTACTGTGGAAAGTCGGCGTCGGAATGCTGCGCGCGTTATCGCGACCGCCCGCGACGCCGGCCGAACCGGGGGAGCTCCGCAAGGTGAACGTGAGGTATCGGTGCGACGTCTGCGGAGTGGAACTCAAGTTGACGTTGGCGCCTGACGAAGACCCGCCGCCCCCCAGGCACTGCCTCGAGGACATGGTGGTCGTGGCTCCGCTGTACGACTGAACGGTTCCCATTTTCCCCACGGCTGTGGAAAACCCTGTGGTGAATGACAGGGCTGTCATTCCCACGGTGTGGACAACGCAGCTCGTCAGTGTCGACGCGACGTGTGTACTAACGCCACTTGGTGGCGGTGTACAACCCGCCCAGAATGCACGCAAGTCCGGCGATCGTCAGCCAGTTGTTGCCCGTGAAGACGAGATTGCGCAGGATGATGATGATCATCCCGGCGATCAGCAACGCCACCATCAGCCACGGAACCCACGGCTTGGGAAGCTTCATCTCGGCCGGAACCGGCGGCGTGTAGCGCGAGGAGGTGACGACACCCTCCTTGTTCCGCTCCGGGTTGACGTATTTCTGACCCTCGCCCGGCCGCGTGCCCTTGGCCGTCGTGCGACTGCCGCCTGTCTTGCGCTTCGGGGGTGCCACGGGCCGCAAGTGTACGGGTTCCCCTGCTGCTAATAGCGACAACGCGATGGACTGAGGCGCGCGTGAGCAGGCAGGCTTGCCGGCGTGCCGCGCATCCTCGTGATCGACTCGTACGACAGCTTCGTCTATAACCTGGTGCAGTACCTCGGCGAGCTCGGCGCCGATCCGATCGTGCATCGCAACGATGCCGTGTCCGTCGACGAGGCGCTGGCACTCGAACCCGACGGTGTGCTGTTGTCGCCGGGGCCCGGTCGGCCGGAAACGTCGGGCGTCATCTGCGAGGCGATCCCGGCGTTCGCAGCGGCGAATGTCCCGGTGCTCGGCGTCTGTCTCGGCCACCAGGCGATCGGTCACGTCTACGGGGCGGCGGTGGTGCGGGCACCACAGCTCATGCACGGCAAGACGTCGCCGATCGAACACACCGGGGACGGCGTGTTCGCCGGTCTCCCCTCACCGTTGACCGCCACTCGCTACCACTCGCTCGTCCTCGATCCGGCGTCGATCCCGGACTGCCTGGTGGTTACGGCGCGCACGACCGACGGCGTGGTGATGGGTGTGCGTCACCGTGAGGCGGCGGTCGAGGGTGTCCAGTTCCATCCGGAGAGCATCCTGACCGGATGCGGCCACGACCTCCTGCGCAACTTCCTCGAGCAAACCGCCTCACGCTCTGCCGGCGCGAAAGTGCGCTGACGCGTCGCTTTCCGGCCGCCAGAGCACGGCGCTCGGTTCTGCCGGCGCGAAAGTGCGCTGGCGCGTCGCTTTCGCGCCAGCAGACGCCGGTTTGCGTTAGCCCGTCGCCGGTGGTGTCGTCGGCGGGTTGGTCGGCGGCGGCAGCGTGGTCGTCGTCGTGGTGGTCGTGGTGCTCGTCGTGGTGGTGGTCTCGGCGACGCGCGCCTGGCCGACGACGACGACCACCACCGTCCCCTTGTCGACCATCTGGCTGGTCGGGATGCTTTGCTCGAGCACCGTGCCGTCGCGTGAGTCGCCCGGGGGCAGCTCGCGGTAACTCACGTCGACTCCGAAGCTGCGGTCGTCGAGCAGGTTGCGTGCCTGCCCCTCGGTGAGGCCGACGAGCGGCGGCACCCGCTCCTGGCCCGGGCCCGAGCTCACGATCAACGTCACGGTGCTGCCCTTGTCGACGAGCGTGTTCGGCGGCGGGTTGGTGCTGATCACGACGCCCGCCGGGATGATCGGATCGACCTGCTCCTGAATCTCGACGTTGAGTCCGTACTCGGCCGACTCGAGTAGCGAACGGGCGACGTCGACCACGTCGTTGATCACCGTCGGCGGGATCGACACCTGGTTCGGGCCGCCCGACACGAACACCGTGATCACCGTCTCCTGCGGCACGCGCGTGTCGCCGGCAGGGTCGGTGCGGATCACGAGCCCCTTGGGTACGTCGCTGAGCTCGGTTTCCTCGGTGTACTGGAAACCGCTCTCGCCCAGCAGCAACCGCGCCTCCTCGATCGAACGCCCGGCCACGTTGGGCACCGGCACGAGCGCCTTGGTGGGGTTGTAGTAGAGCTCGATCACCGTTCCCTCGGCGACAACCGTTCCGGCTTCGGGGTTGGTGCGGTGCACGAACTCCTCGGGCACGAGCGCGTTCGCCTCGGGGATCGCCCGATACGTGAGGCCGAGCGTCTGCAGCGCGGCGGTGACCGACTCGAGCGGTTGGTTGTAGTAGTTGTCGAGGGTGAGCGCGGTGGTGTCGTCCTCGGCGGCGGCCTTGGTCAAGCTCTGGTAGACGAGTAGGCCACCGGCGGCCAGCGCGATCAGCGCGATGAACGCAGCCAGCGCGTACCAACCCGTGCGCGAGTGGTGATCTTGGTAATAGCGGGCGTCGGGCGATGCTCCAGGTGGATAGTGCGTCAGGTCTGGCCCGGGTTGGCGCGCGATCGTGGTCGTCGGCGCGCCGGCGATCTGCGGATGAGACGGTGCCGGCCCGCGCTGCATGGCGGCGGCGGTCATCGGTGTGGTCGCCACCGCTGTCGGCGGCTGACGCGGGATGCCGCCCGACGGAGTGCCCGGCCGCGCCGCCGCCGCGACCAGCGCCTGCACCTGCTCGCCGTTGCGGAACCGGCGCAGGTCGTCGCGCAGCGCGTGGGCGCTCGAGTAGCGCAGCTTGGGGTCCTTGGCGAGCAGCTTGGCGACGATCGCCTCGAACGAACGGGGGATTCCGTCGACGATCTTGTTGAGCGGCGTGGGCTGGTCGTGCACCTGCTTGTAGGCGATCGCCACCGGGTTCTCCGCGGTGAACGGCGGCTTGCCGGCCACCATCTCGTACATCACGATGCCCAGCGAGTAGAGGTCGCTGCGCGGGTCGGGTTGCGCGCCCTGCGCCTGCTCCGGCGAGAAGTACGAAGCGGTGCCCATCACCGAGCCGACCTGTGTGAGGTTCGACTCGGTCGCCGAGTTCATCGCCCGGGCGATGCCGAAGTCGGCGACCTTCACCTGACCGTTGGTGCCGATCAGGATGTTGGCGGGCTTGATGTCGCGGTGGGCGAGACCGGCCTCGTGCGCGAAGCCGAGCGCAGCCGCTACTTCGGACGCGATCTCGGCCGCCTGCTTCGCCGTCAGTCGCTTGTTTGTCTTGAGGATCTCCGCCAGCGTGCGGCCCTGCACGTACTCCATGGCGATGAAGTAGGTGCCCTCGTACTTGCCCCAGTCGTAGACGTTGACGATGTTCGGGTGGCTGAGGTTGGCGGCGGCTTGCGCCTCGCGTCGGAAGCGCTCGACGAAGTTTGGGTCGACCGCGAACTCGGGGAACAGCACCTTGATCGCCACCTGGCGGTCGAGCAGCCGGTCGCGGGCGAGGAACACATCGGCCATACCGCCCCGGCCCACCCGCTTGTGGATCTCGTAGCGCTCGTTGATGATGACGGTGGCGCCGCCGCTCGTGCTGCTCATGGTTCGTTACAGCCTGCGGGCCGGCAAGCAGTCCACAGAACGCGGTCCGACGCTATCGACGTTGCAACCCCTGCGAGTGTCAAGGACCCGCTCATGGTGCGGCTGCTGTAGCGGTGGGCGGCGGGGCGGTCGAGGCCGGCGGCGTCGTTGCCGGCGGGGTCGTTGCCGGCGTCGTTGCCGGCGTCGTTGCCGGCGTCGTGGCGGGCGTGGTCGCCGGCGGAACAGCCGCCGCGGCCTGTTCGGCGTCGATGCGGAACGCCTCGTCGAGCATCGCCTTGGCGATCGGTCCCGCCAGGCGGCCACCGGTACTCGCAGAGATCTCGGCGTTGGTGCCCTTCAGCATCACCGCCACGACGTATTTCGGGTCCTCGACGGGAGCGTAGGCCACGATCCAGACGTGGGAACGCTCGGGCTCGCCGGCCCCGTTGAGCTGTGCCGTGCCGGTCTTGGCGGCGACGGTGATCGCGTTGTTCAGCCCGATGCAACAGCTCGCCGTACCGCGCTGGGCGACGCCGACCATCAGGTCGCGCAAGATGCCGGCGGTCTCACGGCTGATCGGCCGCTTCCACACTTCCGGCTGCGTGCGGCTGATCACGTTGCCGTCGTGATCGAGCTCGGCGTCGACGACGAACGGCTTCATCATCGCTCCGTCGTTGGCGACCGTCGCCGCCACCATCGCCATGTGGAGCGGGACCATCTGGTCCTCGTTCTGGCCGAACGCTCGAATCGCGAGCAGCGGCAGGTTGTCGTCCAACTCCGACAGGTCGCCCACAATGCTCGCCGCCGCGCCCGGCAGGTCGATCGGGACGTTCTCTCCGACACCCCAGCGCCCGACGCCCTCGGCGAACCGGTCGGGTCCGACCTCGAGCCCCATCCGCGCGAACGCCGTGTTGCACGAGCGCGCGAACACCTCGGCCATGTCGCCCCCGCACGTCGTGCCTTCGAAGTTCTGGATCGGATCGTTGGTCTGTGGCGGCAGGAACTCGCGCTCGTCGGGAAAGACGGTGTCGAGTCCGACCACGCCGGTGTCGAGTGCGATGCCGGCCGTCATCACCTTGAACGTCGACCCGGGCATGTAGCGCTGCTGGTAGGCGTTGGCGAGCAGCGGATCACGCGGGTCGTTTTGCAGCTCAGTGAGGTAGGCGTAGGCGGCGTCGTAGTCGATGTCGGCGACCAGGTTCGGGTCGTAGCTGGGGTAGCTCCACATCGCCTTGATGGCGCCGGTCTTCGGCTCCATCACCACGATCGAGCCCTCGCGGTCGCCGAGCAGGAACTTGGCGATCGCCTGGAAGTCGTTGCGCAGCGTCACGTGGACCGCGCCCGACTGGTCGTTCGTGCCGCTGAACATGTCGTCGAGAGCGCGCACCTGCTGCGTGAAGGTGTCGCCACTGAGGACGTCGGACTGGCTCTTCTCGAGCTGCGTCGACCCGAGGCCGAACGTGTAGTAGCCCGTGACGTTGGCGAACAGATCGCCGGTCGGATAGAGCCGCCGGAACTTCACGTCGGCCGCCCCGGGCACCTGCTCGGAGCGGGCGATCACGACGCCGTCGGCGGTCATGATCGGGCCGCGCGGCGAGTCGAACTGGCGGATCAGCGCTCGCGTGTTGCTCGGCTGCGAGGCGAGCTCCTCGGTTCGCCCGACCTGCCAATAGTTGAGGGCCGCGAACAAGACGACGTAGAGCACAATCAGTGCCCCGGCGAGTTGTCGGATCTGGCGGTTCATGGTGCAGTCATGGAGAGGGTGGGGTCGCGGCGGGCGCGCCGCCGCAGGCGCCAGCTTGCCCAACGCTCACGCGGAGTCGGCTCGTCGGGCAGCTCGCCGAGCCGGCGGGCGCCCGTGTCGCTCAAACGCAGCAAGAGCGCCAGAAGAATGTAGTTGGCGAGCAGCGAGGATCCTCCGTAGCTCACGAACGGCAGCGTGATGCCGGTGAGCGGCACGACCTTGACGACGCCTCCCATGATGATGAACGCCTGCACGCCGACGATCGTCGTGAGGCCGGTCGCCAGCAGCTTCTCGAACGTGCGATCCGTGCGCAGTGCGATTCGCAGGCCGCCGCCGACGAGCAGCAGATAGGCCATCAGCACGCTGGTGGCGCCGATCAGGCCGAGCTCCTCCCCGATCGCAGCGAAGATGAAGTCGCTCTCCGCGTAGGGGATCGTGTTCGGCGTGCCGCGCCCGAGACCACGGCCCGCGACACCGCCGTCGCCGATCCCGTACAGCGACTGCACGATCTGCCAGCCGTTGCCGTACTCGTCGCTCCACGGGTCGAGCCAGATGTCGACGCGGGTCTGCACGTGGTCGAACATTCGCCACGAGGCGTAGGCGGCGATCCCGAACATCAGGAATCCCATCACGAGATAGCTGACGCGCTCCGTCGCCACCCACATCATCACCACGAACAGGGTGAAGAACATGAGCGACGACCCGAGGTCGCGCTCGCCCACCATCACCAGCACGGCGAACGCCCAGGCGACGATGACGGGGGCGATGTACTGCATCTCCGGCAGGCGGACCGGTCCGATCTTCCAGGTCGAGGCGGCGATCAGCTCACGGCGCTCGCTCAGGTAGCCGGCGAGGAAGATTGCCAACGCCAGCTTGGCGAACTCACCCGGCTGGAATCCGAGCGGACCGAAGTCGACCCAGATGCGGGCACCGTTGATGTTCTGGCCGAACCCGGGGACCATCGGCAGTATGAGCAGTACGGCACCGATGAGGAAGAACGTCCACTTGAACCGTGCCAGGTCGCTGGGGCGCTGGACGACGAACAGCGTCAGCACGAAGGCCGCGATCGACACGAGGCTCCACAACGACTGCTGTGCCGCGAACTTGTCGTCGAGGCGCGAGATCATCACGTAGCCGATGCCGTGCAGCAGCACGACCAGCGGGAGCAGCGTGCCGTCGGCGCCGCGGGCCAGGATCCGCACCGCGATGTGGGCGACCCCGATCAGCATCAGCACGAGCCCGAGGAACGGGCCGAGCCGGGCGGGGATGACGGCGTTGGCGCCGAGCGAGGCCAGCGTGTAGGCGACGCCGGTGATCGCAGCCGCCATGAAGATCAGCGCCAGCTCCGTCGACCGCCGCCTGGCGACCAGGCGCGGTGAGACAGGCATCGTCGTCGCCATGGTCACGCTCCGGTGCCGGGCGTGGTCGGCGTGGCGTTGACAGGGGCCGGCGTCGTCGGTGCGACAGTGATCGGCACCGTCGTAGCGGGCACGGTCGTGGTGGTGGTCGTCGAAGTCGTGGTTGTCACCGACAGGCTGGTGGAGATGAAGAAGGCGGCGTCGTTCGGGTTCTCGAAGTTGAGCTCCTGTTCGACGAGCGCGATCGACTCGGCGTCGAGCTGATCACGAGTGAGGTTGCTCTTCCGCTCGCGTGTGGGCTCGAACCACCACATCTCACGCCCCTGGTAGATCGCGACCGTGCCGTCCTCGTCGAACGCCACGTAGTACCCGCTGCGCGCGGAGGCCGCGAAGATCGCGAAGCCGAGCACGAGCACCGCAGCGACGCCGAGCGCGAGGAGCATCCGCCCGAGGCGGCCCGTGCGGCGCTTGCGCACCTTCTCGGGCGGCGTCGCGTCGGACGGTGAGACGGTGTCCACCGCTCGCTCGGTGCGCAGCGCGGTCGCCGCGCCAGTGGCGTCGCCGTCGAGCGCGATCGCCGTCGCCGGCGCGAGCTGGCGGTCACCGTCGTGGTCGAGCGGGTCAGACACGATCTC
>DASQTR010000254.1:0-2269 GCA_035641795.1 Ilumatobacter sp. | reverse complement strand
ATCGACGTCTTGTGGACTCGAATCAACACCTCGCCCTCGCCTGGTGCGGGACGCTCGACGTCTTCCAGCCAGAGTCCCGGCTCCGGACGCGACTTCACCAGTGCCTTCACGCCAGCACCCCCATCTCGCTTCCGACGCGCGTGAAGGCCTCCACCGCCAGCGTGATGTCGTCATCGGAGTGGGCGGCCGACATCTGCACGCGGATCCGAGCCATCGCCCTGGGAACCACCGGGAACGAGAATGCGATCACAAAGATCCCTTCCGCCAGCAGGCGCTCCGCCATCTCGAGCGCCACGCGCGCATCGCCGAGCATCACGGGGATGATCGGATGGCCGGCACCACCAAGCGTGAACCCGGCCGCTGCCATGCCCTCTCGGAACCGCCGCGAGTTGCGTTCCAGCTGCATTCGCAGATCCTCGCTCGCCTGCAGCAGATGGAGCACCTGGAGCGTCGTGGCGGCGATCACCGGCGCCAGCGTGTTGCTGAACAGGTACGGCCGCGAGCGCTGCCGCAACCAATCGATCACCTCGCGCCGGCCGCTGGTGTAGCCGCCGGACGCCCCGCCCATCGCCTTGCCGAGCGTGCCGGTGACGATGTCGACGCGGTCCGCCACGCCGCAGTGGGCGGGCGTGCCGCGGCCGCCGGGCCCGACGAAGCCGACCGCGTGTGAGTCGTCGACCATCACCATCGCGTCGTACCGGTCGGCCAGCTCGCAGATCGCGGCAAGGTCGGCGATGACACCGTCCATCGAGAACACGCCGTCGGTCGCGATCAGGCGGTAGCGGGCATCGGCGCTCTCCTGCAGCCGCTGCTCGAGCTGCGTCATGTCGCTGTTGTCGTATCGAAGCCGGCGTGCCTTGCTGAGGCGGCTGCCGTCGATGATCGAGGCGTGGTTGAGGGCGTCGCTGATCACGCAGTCCTGCTCGTCGAGGATGGTCTCGAACAGTCCGCCGTTGGCGTCGAAGCACGACGAGTAGAGGATCGTGTCGTCGGTACCGAGGAATCCACTGAGCTCACGCTCCAATTGTTTGTGGACAGTCTGGGTGCCGCAGATGAAGCGCACCGACGCCATGCCGTAGCCGTAGTCGTCGAGCGCCCGGTGGGCGGCCTCGACGAGACGGGGATCGTCCGCCAGGCCGAGGTAATTGTTGGCGCACATGTTGAGCACGCGTCGGCCGTCAGCGAGATCGATGTGCGCCGACTGCGGGGAGGCGATCACCCGCTCGCTCTTGAACAACCCTTCGTCGACGAGTCCGGCAGACCGAGCCGCGAGATCCTCGAGCCACGCCGACATCAGCGCCATCCGATGTCTGCGGTGGAGGCGATCACGTCGACGGTCAGGTCCCGCAGAACGTCTGGTAGTAGCGGGAGAACGAACCGGGAGCCGGTTCCGCGTAGCGCTCGAGACCCGGGCGCGGCTGGAAGGGATTCTTGACCGCCTGGAGCAGCTGCTCGAACGGTGCGAGGTCGCCGGCGGTGGCCGCCTCGAGCGCTTCCTCGACCAGGTGGTTGCGCGGGATGTACAGCGGGTTGGTGGCGTCCATCTCATCCGCCACGATGTCGAGCGGCCGGCCCTCGTCGGCGAGCCGCGCCTGCCAGCGGTCGATCCAAGGCTGGAACGACGCCGGGTCGGCGACGATCGTGGCGAGCGCGTCGCCGTCGCCGCGAGCGAGCGACGCCAGCGCCCGGAACAACGAGGTGTAATCCACGCGCTGCGCATGCATCACCTCGAGCAGGTCGTCGAAGAGTTGCTGATCGCCGTCGCCGCCGGAGAGGAGACCAAGTTTGACCCGCATCCCCGCCAGCCAGTGGGCGCGGAACCGGTCGGGGTACGACATCAGCACGTCGGTGGCGGCCGCGACCGCAGCGTCGGTGTCGTCGTCGTCGCGGAGAAGCGGCAGCAGCGTCTCGCCCAACCGCGCCAGGTTCCACTGCGCGATCGACGGCTGGCGCCCGTAGGCGTAGCGGCCGGCGTGGTCTATCGAGCTGTAGACCGTCGCCGGGTCGTACGAGTCGACGAACGCGCAGGGGCCGTAGTCGATCGTCTCGCCCGAGATCGTCATGTTGTCGGTGTTCATCACACCGTGGATGAACCCGACCAGCATCCAGCGGGCGAGGAGCGACGCCTGCGCCTCTAACACGTGCTCGTAGAACGCCGTGTACCGGTGCTCTCGACCGGCGATGTGTGGGTAGTGGCGTGCAATCGCGTGGTCGGCGAGTCGGCGGAGCAGGTCCCGGTCGCCGAGCCGGGCCGCGTACTCGAACGTGC
>DASQTR010000253.1:0-4806 GCA_035641795.1 Ilumatobacter sp. | reverse complement strand
TGCTGGCTCCCGGTCGAAGTGAAGCGCACCGTTCGCGACGCGACGATCTCCGGCGAGACCCGCGCGGCGTGAGCACGACCGAGACCGAGACCCCGCTCGTCGAGGTCAGGCATCTCAAGAAGTACTTCCCGATCAAGGAGGGGATCCTCCAGAACGAAGTCGCGCGCGTCCACGCCGTCGACGACGTCTCTCTCTCGATCGCCAAGGGCGAGACCCTCGGCCTCGTCGGGGAGTCGGGCTGCGGCAAGTCGACCCTCGGCCGGACGATCGTCCGGCTGCTCGAGCCGAGCGGCGGCCAGATCCTCTTCGAGGGCCGCGACATCACGCACCTGAAGACCCGCGGCCTGCGGTCGCTGCGGCGTGAGATGCAAATGATCTTCCAGGACCCGTACGCCTCGCTCAATCCGAGGAAGCGCGTGGGCTCGATCATCGGCGACCCGCTGAAGATCCACAAGATCGGCTCGAAGTCCGAGCGCAAGCGCCGGGTGCAGGAGCTGCTCGAGATCGTCGGGCTCTCCCCCGAGCACTACAACCGCTTCCCGCACGAGTTCTCCGGCGGCCAGCGCCAGCGGATCGGCGTCGCGCGGGCGTTGGCCCTGCGACCGAAGCTGATCATCGCCGACGAGCCCGTCTCCGCCCTCGACGTCTCGATCCAGTCCCAGATCCTGAACCTGCTCAAGGACCTCCAGAACGAGTTCGACCTGACCTATCTCTTCATCGCCCACGACCTCGGCGTCGTGCGGCATGTGTCCGACCGGATCGCGGTCATGTACCTGGGGAAGATGGTCGAGCTCTCACCCGCCGAGGCGCTCTACCAGCGGCCGATCATGCCGTACACCGAGGCGCTCCTCTCCGCTGTGCCCGTCCCCGATCCCGACCTCGCCGCGGCGAGGGAGCGGATCGTCCTCACCGGCGACGTGCCCTCCCCGATCGACCCGCCGCCGGGCTGCCGCTTCCACCCCCGGTGCCGGTACATGACCGACGTCTGCCGCGAGATCGAGCCCCCGCTGACCGACTACGACAGCCACCTGGCCGCCTGCCACCACCCGCTGAACGTCTCCAAGGACGAGGCCCTTCAGGCCGAGGCGGCGCCGGAAAGCCCCGAATCGGCCCCCGCGGAGGCCACCCCGACGGAGCCCGCCGACAAGGAGTCTCACCCGGTCTCCGCGGAAACCCCTCATTCGGGGTAGCTCCCTCTAAAGAGGGGCTTGTGCGTGACCGATACGTGGTGAGCGATGGACGCTGCAGAGCGCAGGGAGATCCTGAACCGGTATGCGCATCACACTCGTCGTTTCGACGAGCTGGCCTCGCGCCGGAAGAACGGCGACGCCTCCGCCGAGGTGATCCCCTTCAACGCACCCCTCCGAGAGCTCGAGCAGGAGCCGACCATGCGTGAGGTCGAGGTGCTTCAGCTCATCTCCGACGGCCTCGTGAACCGCGAGATCGGCGAGCGGCTCTTCCTCTCCGAGGAGACGGTCAAGAGCCACGTCCGGCACCTGCTGGCCAAGCTCCAGTCCCGCTCGCGGGCCCACGCGGTCGCCGTCGGCTTCCGCCGCGGCATCATCGGCTAGACCGGACCAGGCCGCATCCGGCTGTCCCTACGTACCTGGGCAACCGGGGACCTAGACCCTTCCGCAGTTTTCCTCACTTGTCCCCAGTTTGTGGAAATCCCTCAACAGAGGGATGCCCAAAGCTTGTGGACAGACGAGGCTACGCGGGCTCTACCAGACCTTGGAAGCTCCTCCCACTGCAGCGAGCAGTGGAAGCAGCGCGATGAGGCTTTTCCGAAGTTGAGTCACAACGACCCTCCGGCTCGGGGAACTGACGGCACGGCAAGTTTAGGCACATTCGCACAGCAGATTCAAGTGGTCTTACGTATGTACGAAACCAGCATCCAAAAGTCACTGCGGTCGGTTGGGACAGGTTTTCGCCGCCCAATCGCTATCGAGGCGTACTCGCTCCTCCTCGCACTCTCGGCTCTAGGAGTGGCTTTGGGCCTCGCCCAGCAGGGATCTGGGGGGTCTTTCCCGGTGCTTGTGGTTGCCGCGCTGTCATTCGTGGCTTGGATGGCAGAAAAGCAGAGCGTCCGCCTCACGACCAACCTCGAAATGTCGGTCTCGGTCATGCCAGTCTTGTTCGCTGCGGTGGTTTATGGGCCGCACGCCGCGATGGCGGTCGGAGCCGCAGCTCTGGCCTCTGAATTCGTTGCTCCGTATGAGCGCTGGCTGATCTGGACTTCGACCAGGATTCTCGCCGGCGGATTGGCGGGACTTGCGGCTCAGTCGCTGCTCGCGCTGAAACCAACATTTGGACAGTTGCTGGTCGCGGTCGCGGTCGCCGGCGTGGTTGAAGCCCTCGCCGACGCTGCTGTTGCGGCCGGGACACTTGCGATTCGGAAGTCTGGGTCCATCAGCGCCACGCTTCACGCTATGGCGAGACTTCTCGCTGCCACTATCCCGCTCTTCACGCCTGTCATCGCCGTACTTGCCTACGGTTACGAGCAAGTGTCCGCGTGGACGGCGCTGCTCTTCTTCGTACCAGCGCTTGCCGCTCAGCGCCTTTTCGTTCTCTATCAGGAGCAGCGCCAGTTGGCAGAAGAACTAGTTGGGGCGAACGAAAGGCTCGAGCGCGCCAATCTCTCGTTCGCGACAGCGCTCGTGGCCACTCTCGACGCGCGAGACAGGTATACGGCTGGCCACTCGGCAGCCGTGGCGATTTATTCCCGCGACATCGCTCAGCGCATGGGACTAAGTGAGGACGATCAACGCAAGTGTCACCTGGCCGGGCTTGTTCATGACATCGGAAAGATTGGACTTCCTGCCGGCCTCCTCGAGAAAGAAGGGCCACTCACGCTCGATGAACGTCGGCTCATGGAAGCGCACAGTGAGATTGGTGAGCGGATTCTCGCGAACGTTGAGGACTATGCTGAGATCGCGTCGATCGTTCGCCATCACCACGAGCGCATCGATGGCCAGGGGTATCCCGACAAGCTCGTAGGGTCGCGCACGCCGCTTGTCTCACGCATCATCTCAGTCGCTGATGCGTACAACGCAATGACGTCTGATCGACCGTATCGAGACGCCATGCCGAGCCGCGTCGCGCGCCTCAGGCTCGCCCAAGCAGTCGAGAGTCAGTTCGACACCTCAGTCGTGGCGGCATTCGAAGCAATCCTCGCCTCGGCCGACGAGTCTTATCGCCTTGGAACCGCACCGGACTTATCCTTTGGTGCTCAGGCGGTTCACGCTGAACCCGAATCGCTCGCGTCGGTGGAGGTCGCTGCTTAAGGAGCTTGTGCTGCTCGAGCTGAAGCCTCAGCTCGATTTCGGACGCCGAGCTTTTCGTAGATGTGCCTCAGGTGAACCTTCACCGTTGGCTCACTGATAAAGAGCTGCCGGGCGATCTCACGATTGGAACCACCGTTCGCGACAAGCGACAAAACTTCCGCCTCACGCGCGGTCAGGCTGCCGGCGCGCTTTGACACGTACCTCACCCATTGCTCGACCTTTGGCCGAATGGCAAAGGCACCTGAATCACATCTCACGAATGATGCGATCGAAGGAGCAAGCTTCGGGCTAGCTCGTAAGAGCGTTACGATCGGGTCTACGAACCCGCTTGAGGCAACAAGCGCAATCGCTGACGAGAGCTCCTCTCTAGGCGCAGAAGCGTCCTCCGATGCGATCACAAGCTGCGCTAGCGCGACGACCACCCGCGGCTCGGCGCATCTTGAGAGTTCAACAGATTCGTTTCCGCACGAGGCGGCTTCTCGTGCGTTGTTGAGCAACGAGAGCGTGAGAGCAAGGTAGGCGAGCAATTCGGCGTGCGTCCCCCGGTCGGCAGGGGCTTGTGCTTCACGAAGTACCTGCAGCGCAGCGGAATACCGTTGGTTAGCCAAGTGAGCCCGGGCGCGAAGAAGTGCGATGTTGGCTACGACATGAGCGCTAGACCGTGTCGTAACTTCGAGCTCTCTCATGAGGCGGCCAAACGCCCCGTTGCGGTTCAACGCGATTGCGGTGTGCGCTTTTGCCGCGAGGATGTGCGGGATCGCAAACTCGAGATGAGAGCGTCGAGCCTCATCGAGTGCCAGTTCGATCGTTCTCCACGACTCGGCGTACTCAGCGGCGCTGAGCAAAGCTCGTGCTCGCGTAGTCAAGTACGACGAAACGATGAATGGGTCCGACGCGCTCGAGAGTAGTGTCTCGAGCGGCCGCGTTTCGTCGATGCATGGTTGGAGAGGACCCAAGCGATGCGCGTGGAACAGGCGACCGCCTCCAAGCCTAAGCATGTCATCGGCACTGAGGTCAGTTGTCGCAAAGGAGTCTAGGTATCGAGTCGCCTCTGGGTTCTCGAGTTCAACCTCGGCAAGGAATCGTGCGTAAAGCGCTTCGCGTAGCGAACTGTCGTCAGCCGCAAGCTCACACGCCCGCGTAGCGTGACCTGCCCCCACCCGCGGGCGATCATCGAAAGTCGCCGCGCGAGCTGCACGCACCAATGCTCGCTGGGTCGTCGCATCGTGAGTCGATCGACGTGCAGCGCGAAGTGCCAGCGTCTCCGCGGCTGCCGGTTCGCCAACCCGGAAAGCAACTTCCGCTGCGACAAGGTCGATGTGTGGGGAGGTAATTCCCAAAGCGCTCGCCTGTTCGGCCCACGCCCTGAGTGAGGCCGTACGCCCTGCCAACAGCAGCTCCGGGCCCGCAGTCTCGAACAGTTCTGCGAGTACGTCGGTGAGCGAAGCTCGTTGGGCAACGTCGAAGGCTGCATCCCACTCACCGTCGCACGCCAGCGCTTCAGCAACAACTCTCGCGTCGT
>DASQTR010000252.1:0-4437 GCA_035641795.1 Ilumatobacter sp. | reverse complement strand
CAGACGAGCGGCAGGCTCCACGCCGATACGCAGCGGAGCCGATTTGGACGCCGACCACCGAGTCGGTGAACGTTGCGAGTTGCCCGGTCGGACCACAACCAGCCCGCCAAATGGAACGTCACGGCAACTCCCATGCCGACTCGACCGACCGGGATGTGGGCACCCTGGTCGCCTGCGTGTGCGCCCTCGCGCGCTTCGATCGCAATGAGGACCACGGCACCGGCCCAGGCGAACGCAATCAGCCTGCTCATGGAGACGATTCGGCGCGCCGCTTTCAGCGATAGCAGGCGCGGTTCTTGAAAGGGCGGCCAGTCCGCTTCGAGCTGACGAGCACGGTGTTCGTGGGTCGACAGATCGAGTTGAAGCTGGCGAGCCGACGAATCGGGCGGCGTGCGCGGAGGCAGTCGGGGAGGATGGTCGCCAAGTGCGCCAGCCATCGCGTGACACTACCGAGCGCCTCAGCGCAGGGGCACTCGGCCAACGTGACCGGTCAACGAGGTGGCCCCTCCTAGGTGGAGCGCGTGGTGGCGGGCGAACCGCCCGAGAGCTTCTCGCCGACCCCGACACCCCGCCCGCCCTCGCATACCCTGACGGGGTGCACAGGAGCCGGGCCGGGGGTAGCGATCGAGCCGAGTTCGGCCGGCAGCCTGGAGAGTGGGTCACGCATTCGACTGTGCGTGAGGTTTATGCAAGTTGGTGGATGTCACTCAGAATCGATGATGTCGAGCGTCCGGATGGAACCCATACCGAATATGAGGTCGTACGTGGTCCAGACGCCTCCGGCATGGTTGTGCTCGACCCGCACCGCGGAGCGCTGATGATCTGGAGGCACCGATTCATGCCGGGCACCTGGGGATGGGAGATACCGGGCGGAGCAATCGACCCCGACGAAGATCCCGAGCGTGCGGCCATCCGAGAGTGCGAGGAGGAAACGGGTTGGCGGGTCACGGACGATGTTCGCCATTTGAGCACCCATCATCCCTCTGTCGGTCTGGTCAATCAGACATTCCACGTGTACCTCGCTGGCGGCGCCGACTGGGTGGGCGAGCCATCGGACAGGAACGAGGCCGCACGCGTCGAATGGCGACCGCTCGATGTCGTGGCTGCTGATATCCAATCGGGCGGCATCAGCGACGGTTTCAGCCTGCTCGGAATCGCACTCGCGATGGCCACGACAGGGCGAGGGGCGCTGTTGCTCGAGCCGAGCGGCGATTAGGCAATTATTCACGGAACGCGTTCAGACCGGCACGCTCCGCTGAAGGATTTGTCCGAACTCGGACAAGGCGTCACTAATTCGGTCGATCTACGTAATCCCGCTGACATTCCCTTCGCCTCGCGTTAACCTCGGGCTCGGCCACGGCGGTGGACAGGTCGACGGAAGGAATTCGCGCGTGAAGGTTGCCATTCTGGCTGGCGGGTTGGGCAGCAGGCTGTCCGAGGAGACCACGGTGAAACCAAAACCGATGGTCGAGATCGGCGACTATCCGATTCTCTGGCACATCATGAAGTACTACGCCGCATTCGGACACGATGACTTCGTCATCGGTCTCGGATACAAGGGGGAGTACATCAAGCGGTGGTTCGCCGACCATGCCACGTTGGGCGGTGACCTTCGAGTTCGAACCGGTACAGGTTCGGTGGAGTCGATCCGCAACGGCGATCAAGAGGACTGGACGGTAAGACTGATCGAAACCGGCCGACACACCAATACGGGTGGGCGGATCAAACGTCTCCTTCCGCATCTCGGACCGGGCACGTTCATGGTGACCTGGGGAGACGGTGTCTCGACTGTCGACCTCGATGCGCTCGTGAAGTTCCACAAGGATCATGGAAAGATCTGCACCCTGACGGCGGTGCGCCCACCGGCGCGATATGGCCACCTGGAGCTCGAGGATGACAAGGTCGTCGAGTTCACCGAGAAGCCGCAGGCCGCTGAAGGCTGGATCAACGGTGCGTTCTTCGTGATGGAACCTGAGATCGCTGACTACATCGCCGGTGACGACACGCTGTTCGAGCGCGAGCCCCTCGAGCGACTCGCAGCCGAGAACCAACTCATGGCGTACAGACACGACGACTTCTGGGCGTGCATGGACACCATGCGCGACAAAGTGATGCTCGATCGCTTGTGGGCCTCGGGCGAGGCACCGTGGGGAGTGTGGACGTGAGGGTCCTCGTCACTGGGCATGACGGCTACATCGGCGTGGTGATGGTGCCGATGTTGCAATCGCGCGGTCACGAGGTCGTCGGCATGGACAGCATGCTGTTCGGGCCCTGTGTCTTCGGTCCACGCGTGTCGCAACCAGACGTCGAATTGCGTGTCGACGTCCGCGATGCCGAGGAGGAGCACTTCCAGGGAATCGATGCCGTCATCCACTTGGCCGGCATGAGCAACGATCCCGCCGGTGACCTCAACCCCTCGGCGACGTTCGAGATCAACCACAAGGCTTCCTCGAGGATGGCCGAGATCGCCAAGGCGGCGGGTGTCAACCGATTCTTGTTCTCTTCGTCGTGTTCGATCTACGGAGCTCACGGAGACGACTTTCTCGACGAGTCAGCCGAGTTCCTGCCCGTTACCCCGTACGGTCAGTCGAAGGTCCTGGTCGAGCGTGACCTACACGACCTCGCCGACGACACGTTCTCGCCGACGTACATGCGCAATGCCACCGCGTACGGCGTCTCCGAACGTCTGCGCGGCGATCTGGTGGTCAACAACCTGACGGGCTTCGCGGTCACGACGAACCGGGTGTTCCTGAAGAGTGACGGATCATCGTGGCGACCCCTGGTGCACATCGAGGACATCGCCCGCGCGTTCTGCGTTGTGTTGGAGAGCGAACGAGCGCTGGTCCACGACGAACCGTTCAACGTCGGGGACACGAGCGAGAACTACAGGATCAGGGAGGTTGCCGAGATCATCGGCGAGGTCACCGGTGCAGAGATCACGGTCTCCGACGGTGCATTCAACGACCTCCGCAACTACCGGGTCAACTGCGACAAGCTCGCGAAGGTCTTCCCCGAATCGAAGCCGCGTTGGACCGTGCGTCGCGGTGCCGAGTCGCTGATGGGGGCGATGCGCGCGAACGGTCTGACTCTCGACGACTTGGAGGGCGCCCGATATATGCGCCTCCGCAAGTTGCAGGAGTACATGACGGCAGGGCTGCTCTCGGAAGAACTTCGATGGCTCGACCACTCTGCGGTGGCGTCATGACCGCGATCGTCGCATGTCGCGGTTGCGGGTCGCCCGACCTGTCGGCGTTCCTCGACCTCGGCCGGACACCCCTCGCAGACGCGTTGGTCGGTGATGACGTGCTCGCGAACCCCGCGTTGGAAGAGCGGTTCCCTCTCGCGGTGGCGTTCTGTCGGAAGTGCTGTCTGGTGCAGATCACCGAAGACGTCGACCCGCACAAGCTGTTCGTCGACAACTACCTCTACTTCTCGTCGTTCTCCGATCAGTTGCTCGATCACAGCCGCAACCACGCGATGAATCTCATCGAGTCCCGGCGTTTGAGTGGTACATCACTCGTCGTCGAGCTCGCGAGCAATGACGGCTACATGCTCAAGAACTTCGTCGAAGCAGGTGTGCCGGTCCTCGGGTTCGACCCGGCGCCGGACCAGGCCGAGGCCGCTCGACGGATCGGCGTACCCACTCGCGAGGAGTTCTTCGGTCTCGGAGCGGCGCGCGCCCTGCGGGAGGACGGCGTTGGTGCCGACGTCATCATCGCCAACAACGTGTTGGCGCACATCCCCGATCCCAACGACTTCGTCGCCGGGATGGCGGTGCTGCTCGACGATGACGGGCTCATCACCGTCGAGAACCCGAGCGTCTGGGACCTCGTGGACCGATGCGCGTTCGACACCATCTACCACGAGCACTACTTCTATTACTCGTGCCTCTCCGTCAAGCTGCTCGTCGAGCGTCACGGTCTGCATCTCAACGATGTGGAGTATTTTCCACACCTTCACGGCGGAACCAACCGCTGGCACATCGGTCATCGAGACGAGCCGACTGCCCGCGTGCTAGAGCGGCTCGAGGCCGAGCGTGCCGCCGGGATCGGTGAGTTCGATTTCTACGCGGACTTCGCATCGCGGGTATCCGAGGTTCGATCAAGGTTGATGACGCTGTTGACGCAACTGACGGCGGACGGTGAATCCGTGGCGGCCTACGGCGCGGCCGCCAAGGGTGCGACACTGCTCAACGTCGTGGGCATCGACACCGGACTCGTCAAGTACGTCGTCGATCGCAACGTCCACAAGCACGGTCGGCACATGCCGGGGACTCACCAGCCGATCGTCGGTACCGAGGTACTGCGCGATGACCCGCCGGATGTGCTGCTCCTGCTGGCGTGGAACTTCGCGACCGAGATCATCGCCCAACAGTCCGATTTCGCGGAGCGCGGCGGCCGCTTCCTCGTGCCGATTCCGATCCCGGAGTTGGTGTGA
>DASQTR010000251.1:0-6339 GCA_035641795.1 Ilumatobacter sp. | reverse complement strand
CCGACAAGATGCAGAAGGAGCTCTACGAGACAGGCGGTCTGATCATCCCGTTCTTCCAGAACCAGCTCGACGGGTACAACGTCCGCCTCAAGGGGCTAGTGGAGCGCGCCAACACGCTGAACCTCGACCACTACGGGCGCGGCTACAAGAACCTGTACTTCGAGGAGTGACGGGTTCACTTGTCGAACAACCGCGGCATCATCAAGTTCATCCTCAAGCGGTTGCTGTTCGGCGTCTTCACCCTGTTCGTCGTCTCGATCATCGTCTTCGCCGCCACGCAGGCGCTGCCGAGTGACCCGGCGACGGCGATCCTGGGTAAGGAGGCGACCGACGCGAGCGTCGCCCACCTGAAGGAACAGCTCGGGCTCAACCGGCCGGTGCTGACGCAGTACTTCGACTGGTTGGGCGGCATGCTGCAGGGCGATCCCGGCGAGTCGTTCGCGGCGCGAGAACCGATCCTCGACTACATCGGGTCGCGCGTCACGAACTCGCTCTTCCTGCTGTTGTGCGCGAGCGCGGTCTCGATCCCGATCTCGCTGTTCCTGGGCGCGGCGCAAGCGGCGAGGAGGGACTCCACCTTCGATTCCGCGGCCTCCTTCGGTGGGCTGGCACTCGCCTCGGCCCCCGAATTCGTCATCGGCATCGCGCTCGTCCTCCAGTTCGCGACCATCGTCTGGAACTTGTTGCCTGCGGTCACCCAGCTCGGGACGGACCGGCCGTGGGAGCACATGGACCAGATGATCCTGCCAACCGTGACGCTCGCGATCGGCGCCATCGCGTACATGTCTCGGGTGACGCGGGCGTCGCTGATCGAGGTGCTGGAGAGCGACTACATCGAGATGGCCCGGCTCAAGGGCGCCCCCGAGCGCACGGTGATGTGGCGGCACGCGATGCCGAACGCGCTGGGGCCGGTGTTCCAGGTGATCGCGATCAACGTCGCCTACTTCGCGGCAGGCGTGATCATCGTCGAGTACCTGTTCAACTACCCCGGTATCGGTGGCGCGTTGCAGGCGGCCGTGCGCGTGCGCGACATCCCTGTGATCCAGTTCCTCGTGATGGTGCTGGCGGCGGTATACGTGGTCACGAACCTGCTTGCCGACATCGCCACGATCCTGGTGACCCCGCGGCTACGGACCAGTCTCACATGAGCGAGACGCTGTCCGCGGTCTCGCCGGCGACGGGCGATGCGGACGGTGGCGCGGCAGCCGTGGCCGTCGCCAAGCCGCCGGGAATCTTTCGGGTGGCGCTGGGCATGTGGCGAACTCGGGTCGGCCTGATCATCACGATGATGCTCCTCTTCGTCGCCTTCTTCGGGCGCTACTTCGCGCCCTATGGCGAGAACGAGGGGATCGGCGTGGCGATGAAGCCCGCCAGCGAGCTGGACAAGGACTCGCTGTTCGGCTCCGGGGAACTCGGGCGCGACATCTGGACGCGGTTCCTGTACGGGGGGCGTCCGATCCTCATCACCGCCTTCCTGGCGACGCTGCTGGCGCTGGTGCTCGGCACGATCATCGGGTTGCTGGCGGCATACAGCCGGGGCGTGCTCGACGACGTGCTGATGAGGACGATGGACGTGATGATCTCGTTGCCACAGATCATCCTCGCCCTGGTGGTGGTCGCGATGTTCGGCGCCAGCAACACGCTGATCATCCTGACGGTGGGGATGTCGACGGTGCCGCGCATCGCACGTGTCGTGCGCGGTTCGGCGGTGACCGTGGTCGAACGCGACTTCGTCGGTGCCGCAGAGGCGCTCGGGGAGCCGCGATGGCGCATCCTCACCTTCGAGCTGCTGCCGAACATCACGGCGCCGCTACTGGTCGAAGCGACGCTGCGACTGACCTTCTCGATCGCGCTGGTCGCAGCGATCGCCTTCCTCGGCTTCACGGCCGATCCGCTGGCCGCCAACTGGGGGCTGATGATCGATCAGCACCGCAGTGGACTGCTCGGAAATCAACCATGGGGAACCATCCTCCCGGTGATCGCGGTCGCGCTGCTCACCATCGGCACCGGGTTGATCGGCGACGGCCTCTCACGCGCCGCTGCCGGCATCGACCGCGCGAGGTCCGGCGAATGAGCAGTCCGACTTTGGTCATCTCCGGTTTGCGGGTCGAGGTCGCGGCGACCGGGCAGGACATCGTCGACCAGGTCGACCTCACGATCGATCCCGGCGAAGTGCTCGGGCTGGTCGGGGAGTCCGGTTCGGGGAAGACGACCGTCGGGCTCAGCGTGCTCGGCCACGCCCGTCGCGGCGTGAGGATCGCCGGCGGCGTCGTGCTGATCGGTGACACGGCGATGCTCGAGCTGGGCGACTCGGAGCTGCGACAGGCGCGCGGCAAGCTCGTCAGCTACGTGCCCCAGGATCCGTCGGTGGCGCTCAACCCGGCGATCCGCATCGATCGTCAGCTGCTCGAGGTGATGGAGTTCCACGGGTTCGGCGGCAGCGACGAAGCCCGGCAGGAACGCATGCTCGAGGTGATGAAGGAGGTGCTGCTCCCCGCCACGCCGGCGTTCTTGCGCCGCTACCCGCACCAGCTCTCCGGCGGTCAGCAGCAGCGCGTCGGCCTGGCGATGGCGTTCGCCTGCCGGCCGTCGGTGATCGTGCTCGACGAGCCGACCACCGGACTCGACGTGAGCACGCAGTCGCACGTGCTGCAGACGGTCCGCGAGCTCAGCCGGCAGCACGGTGTCGCCGCGCTGTACGTCACGCACGACCTGGCTGTCGTCGCCAACCTGGCCGACCGTGTCGCCGTCATGTACGCCGGCCGCGTCGTCGAGCAGGGCGCGACGTCGGAGATCTTCGATGCGCCGAAGCACCCGTACACGCGCTACCTCACGGCGGCGGCGCCCGACATCAAGGTCGACGAACGGATCGTGGGCCTGCCAGGGCGCGCCCCGGCACCCGGCAAGCGCCCCGTGGGTTGCGCGTTCGCGTTGCGGTGCGAGCTCGCCACCGACGAGTGCCGTGCCAGCTTCCCGCCGGTTACCACGCCTGTCCCGGCCCACACCGTGCGATGCTTCCGCGCCGGCACGGCGCCCGAGCGCACGCGCACCGCCGGCGCGCCGCTGCACGTGGCACCGTCGAACGCGGTGTTGTCGCTGCGCGCCGTCCACGCCAGCTACGGCCTGCAGACGGTTGTGCACGACATCAACCTCGACGTCGGTCGCGGCGAGTGCGTAGCGCTGGTCGGCGAGTCGGGCTCGGGGAAGACGACGCTCTCGCGATCGATCGGCGGCCTGCACCACCAGTGGTCGGGCGACATGCTGCTGAACGGCGCACCGCTCGCACGTGCCGCGCGGGACCGGCCGACATCGCAACGGCTCACGATCCAATACGTGTTCCAGAATCCCTACAGCTCGCTCCACCCGCGGCGTTCGATCGGGGAGTCGGTGGCGCGGCCGATGCGGATCGCGGGCGCGTCGAGCGCCGATGCGAGTCGCCGTGTCGCCGAGATGCTCGAACGTGTGTCGCTCACCGCCGCCTACGCCGCCAAGTACCCCGACCAACTGTCCGGCGGTGAACGCCAGCGGGTGGCCATCGCACGCGCGCTCGTCGTCAAGCCGGCCGTGCTGATCTGCGACGAAGTGACCTCTGCGCTCGATGTGCTCGTGCAGGCGGCGGTCATCGAACTGCTCGTCGACCTGCAGCGCGAGCTCGGCTTGTCGATGCTGTTCGTCACCCACAACCTGCCGCTGGTGCGGTCGCTCGCGCAACACGTGGCGGTCATGGCCGACGGCAAGATCCTCGAGTTCGGCGAGACCGCCCGCGTGCTCACCGAGCCAGAGCAGATCTACACGCAGCGGCTTCTCGCCGACACACCGTCGATCACTGCTGCCGCAGCCCTCACGTGAGAGACCGCGCCCCGTTGGGGACGATCACCGAGCCCGCCCGCGAGATAGACGTCGTCCACGAGACCGGCGTGCTGGTGGTCGGCTCGGGCCCGGCCGGGTTGGCGGCAGCGGTGGCGGCCGCTCGCGCCGGCACCGACGTGACGCTGGTCGAGCGCTTCGGCTGCTACGGCGGCAACATCACCGCGGTCGGCGTCGAGGGCATGGCCTGGTATCGACACGAGGCGACCGTCGAGGCCAACGGCATCGGGCGTGAGTTCGAGACGCGTGCGTTGGAGATGGGTGCCGCCGTGCCCGAGAGCCAGTCGCTGTCGTACGAGCTCGACTCCGAAGGATTCAAGGTCGTCGCCGACCGCATGGTCGCCGAGGCCGGTGTGCACGGAATGCTCCACCGCCATTTCGCAGCGCCGATCATGGACGGCGACCAAGTCACCGGCATCGTCACCGAATCGAAGGCGGGGCGTGAGGCGATCAGGGCGCGGCGCGTGATCGACGCGACCGGCGACGCCGACGTCGCCCACCGCGCCGGGGCGCCGACGCACAAGACGCCACGTGAAGAGATGATGGCGGCGTCCGTGATGTTCCACCTTGCCGGCGTCGACAAGCGGGCGTTCCTCGACGGTGTGCGCGCCGACCCGCAGACCTACAGGGACTGGGGAGGTGGCGGCGAGTGGAACATCGAGACCTCCGGCAAGGAGGACGACATGTACTCGCCGTTCATCATGCGCCCGTTCCAGAAGGCGATCTCCGACGGCCTGATCCCGCCGCACCTCACGACGATCGCGGGCACCTGGGGCGCGGTGCACGATTCGGGTGAGCTCACCTACATGAACCTCGTCCACCTCGACGGCATCGATGGCACCGATCCCGACGACCTGACGCGGGGCGAGATCGAAGGCCGCCGGCAGGCGATGCTGGCGATCGAGGCGTTGCGGCGATACATGCCCGGCTGCGAGACGGCACGGCTGCGCAACTTCGGAATGACGTTGGGTGTGCGCGACACGCGCAAGATCGACGCCCGGTACGACATGACCGAGGACGATGTTCGCAACGAGGCGCGGTTCGATGACTCGATCGGGATCTATCCGGAGTTCATCGACGGCTACGGCATCCTCGTACTGCCGACGACCGGACGGTATTTCCACCTCCCCGCTCGGAATGTCGTGCCGAAGCGCGTGCGCAACCTGCTCGTGGCGGGTCGTTCGTCGGGCGGCGACCGGATCTCGCACGCGGCGACCAGGAACATGTCGTGCTGCGCCGTGCTCGGTCAGGGCGCAGGGATCATGGCGGCTCGGTCACTGCACCAAGGGTGTGAAGTCGACGAGGTCGACATCGAGGCAGTGCAGAAAGAGCTCGACCGCCAAGGCGTGCGCTACCTGTAGCCCCAACTGGGTTACGCGCGGTACTCGACGCCTGGCATGACGCAGAGCAGCTCGAACGCCAGGTTGGCTGCCACGAGCGCGGTGTTGCCGCTCGGGTCGTAGGGCGGGGCGACCTCCACCACATCGCCGCCGACGAGGTCGAGGCCGCGGCAGCCGCGGATGATCTCGAGTCCCTGGGCGCCCGTCAGTCCGCCCATCTCCGGGGTGCCGGTGCCGGGCGCGACCGACGGGTCGAGGCCGTCGATGTCGAACGTGACGTAGACCGGCGTCTGGCCGAGGCGCGACCGGACGTCGACCATCAGGTGCGCCAACGACTTGTGCCAGCACTCCTCGGCGGTGACGACGCAGGCGCCGAGACCGCGCAGCCAGTCGAAGTCGTCGGCGGCGTAGCCGGTGCCACGGATGCCGATCTGAGCGACGTGCACCGGGTCGACGAGCTCGTCCTCGATCGCCCTTCGCAGCCAGCTGCCGTGCGTCACCGGCTCACCGAACATGGCCGGGTTGACGTCGGCATGGGCGTCGACGTGGATCAATCCCAGCTTGCCGCGACTGGCGGCGACGGCGCGCAGGATCGGATAGGTGATGGTGTGATCACCGCCGAGGGCGATGGTTCGCGTTCCGGTTTGCGTCAGCGCACGGAAATGCTCGGTGATGATGTCGATGCTGGCGGCGAGGTTGAACGTGTTGATGGCGACGTCGCCGAGGTCGTCGACGTGGAGGCTGTCGAACGGCGCCGCCCGGGTGGCCATGTTGTACGGCCGTAGCAGCGACGACTCGGCGCGGATGGCCCGGGGCCCGAAGCGCGCGCCAGGGCGATGCGATGTACCGATGTCGAACGGCACGCCGACGAACGCCACGTCGACGGGACCGTCGAGGGCGCCGGGCAGCCGCATCATCGTCGCCGGACCGCCGAACCGTGGCATGGCGTTGCCACCCAGCGGTTGCGGATTGGCCACGCCCGGCACTTAGCTCTCGCGGCCGTGGTCGCGGAGGAAGCGTTCGACCTCGTCGGCCAGCGCCTCCGGGTCGGCGTCCTGGAGGCTGTCGTCGTCGTCGTCATCGTCGTCGTCGAACGAGTCGTCGTCCTCGTCGCTCATCTCGTCGACCATCT
>DASQTR010000250.1:0-11736 GCA_035641795.1 Ilumatobacter sp. | reverse complement strand
ACACGTTCGGTCGCCCAGCCACACCACGATCCTTGCAAACACGGCTTCATGTCGCGCTCATCACCGCGTACGCGGTGATGAGCGCGACATGAAGCACGAGCTACGCGAGCGCTTGGACTCGGCGAAGAACGTTCTCCGCTTTGAGCTCCGTGCAGATGTCGGCGAACTCATCGGTCGGGCCCGTCCATTGCCAGTCGTCCACCGTGCCAACGGGCGTATCTCGGTCGACAGTGGCGATGATGCGGAACAGGACCGCCAGCTCCATGTGTTCCTGGAGCGCGGCCGACAGCTTCGCCGCACCTCGCAAACCAGGCACGTCCCAGAGGCTGGCCTTGCTCGGGATGTCCTCGTAGTGGCCGTACCGGGCGAGCACCATCGCCGCCGACTTCGAGCCCCAACCGGGAAGGCCCGGAAAACCGTCGGCGGTGTCACCCACCAGTCCGAGGTAGTCGGGGATCGAGGCCGGGCCCACCCCGAACTTGGCGACCACCGCCTCTTCGTCGATCAGCTCCCGCTTGCGGCGGTCGTACTGGACGACGCGCCGACCTTTCACGCACTGTCCCAGGTCCTTGTCGGGCGTCACGATCAACACCTGCTCGACCCGATCGTCGGCGTCGGCCACCGCGGCGGCGGCGCCGAGCGCGTCGTCGGCCTCCCACTCGACCATCGCCCAGGTCGTCACACCCATCGCCTCGAGCGCGCCCTCCATGATCGGAATTTGCCTGAGCAGTTCCGGCGGCATGCCCGCGCTCGTCTTGTAGCCAGGCCACAGGTCATTGCGGAACGACTCGATGACGTGGTCGCTGGCCACGGCGAGGTGCGTCGCGCCTTCCTCCAGGAGCTGCAGCGTGGACGACAGTACGCCGACAGTCGCCTCGAACGGGCCAGGCTCTCGCGGCGAGTCACCGCGCCGATTCATGCTGCCGAAGTGCTGGCGGAAGAGCTCGTACGTGCCGTCGACGAGGTGAACCTTCACCGGCCGCACCGTACCGCCCCTCTGTTGGGCGTCAGCGAGGCAGCGTCCAGTAGGCGGCGCTGAGCTGGCGGCGCGAGGCATCGAGGCCGGCGGCCACCGTGCGGCGCCCGCGGGCGACGGACGGGCCGATGCAGAGTGCGATCAACACGGTGCCCAGCCCGATAGGGCCGCCGAGCAGACCGCCGATGGCGAGGAAGGCGGCCTCGAACATCAGGCGCATGCGCTGCTCGGACCGGCCACTCCGGTCGGAAGCGGCGAGCGCGAGCAGCTCGCCCGGACCCTGCCCGAGCCGAGAGGCCATCACCGCCCCCGCCCCGATGCCGGCTGCGCCCACGGCAAGGAGGTGGATCGCGATCCGCACGACGAGCCAGTCGGGTGGCTGGAAGCGCTCGAGGTTGGTGAGCGCCAGCTGCATCGTGGGGCCGACGACGAGCGGGCCGACGATCGTGGCCAGACCGGGACGCCGACCGAGGGCCCACGCGAAGAGAGTCACGACGCCGATGGTGATCCACACCGCGAACGTGAGCGGCAGGCCGGTCCGGCTGCGGAAGGCGCTGATGAACACATCCAGTGGCCCGGCGCCGAGGTCGTTCCACAGCATCACGGCCACGCTGACGGCGATGATCACCGCTCCGGCCGCCAAAAGCTCGATCCGAACGGCCCAAGCGAGAGCCCGCCGACTGCGCCCGACGGTCAGTGGATCGAGGATGAGAGCCAGCCGCCGAAGCGCGCGCCGCGAGCGGCTCTCGGCCACTTCTAGCTGGTCGGCGCGGTAAAGAAGCATGGACCGACCAGTATCGGCAGCCGACCTTCCCAAGACCTGCCCGGTTTCGCGTGTCATGTGGCACACCAGAACGGCTTCATGTCGCGCTCATCACCGCGCACGCGGTGATGAGCGCGACATGAAGCGGGTTTCCGAGTGAGCGTCGTCGTGACCCTCATGCGGGCGTGGAGAGCACAGTGTGGGAGGCGCATGGGCGCCTAGCGGCATTGGCGGGCCAGCAACATGGCGCGTTCGGTTATCGGCAACTCGATGAGATCGAGGTATCCGACAGACAACTTCAGCATTTGGTCGAGCGGGGTGTCGTCAGCCGCGCCGCGCCGCAGGCGTACGTGATGGCAGGTGCGCCGCCCACGTGGCGCGGCGATCTTCAGATCGGTCTGCTGTCGCTCGGGCCCGACGCAGTTGTCAGTCACGAGGCCGCTGCCAAACTTCATTGCTTCGATCGCTTCCAGCGCGACGTGCTCGAGTTCACTGTGCCGCGTGGTCGTCGCGGGGGGACGATTGCCACCGCCGTCGTCCACACCACGCTCGTCCTGCCGGACGTGGACGTCGTCGAGATCGAGGGACTTCGGGCCACCAGCGCAGCGCGCACGATCATCGACCTGGCTGGCGTCCACATCAAGACCGCGCGCGTTGAGGCGGCCATCGACTCGGCCCTTCGTCTCGGCCTGACGGACCTCGAGGAGCTGCTCCACAGGCTCATGGCGCTTCGCGGGAAGGGACGCCGCGGCGTCGAACGGCTCGAAAGGTTGCTCATCACGTCTGGCGGTCACACGGTCCTCGAGCGCGAGTTCCTCAAGATCGTCCACTGCTGGAAGTTTCCGATGCCCGAAACGCAGGTCGTCCACGAGCGCGACGGTCAGTTCGTTGCACGAGTCGACTTCCTGTTTCCGCATCACGGGATCGTCGTCGAGGTGTCCGGCGGGCGGGGCCACTCCACCGCCGCCGACCGGGCGAAGGACGCGCGTCGGCGCAACGAACTGCAAGATCTCGGACGACTCGTCCTCGAGTTCACCTATGAGGACGTGATGGAGCGGGAGTCCTACGTCGTACGCACGCTGCGAAAAAGCTTCATGTCGCGCTCATCACCGCGTACGCGGTGATGAGCGCGACATGAAGCAAGCTCTCTACGCGTATTGCTTGCTTCTTTCTCGCCTCAACGCCAGCTCTACCAAGGCGATGAGGCCGTTTTTCACGTCTCCTCTGTGCCTGGCGTCGCACCAGAGCATGGGGACGTGGTCGTCGACCTGGATCGCTTCCCGGATCACCGGGATGTCGTGCGAGCGCTGGCCGTCGAAGGGGTTGACGCCTACGACGAACGGCATGCCGCGTGACTCGAAGTAGTCGATCGCCGCGAAGCAGTCGCCAAGGCGACGCGTATCGGCGAGCACGATGGCGCCGATCGCGCCCCGTGACAGTTCGTTCCACATGAAGTGGAAGCGCTCCTGGCCGGGTGTGCCGAACAGGTAGAGCACGATCTCCGGCGTCAGCGCCACGCGACCGAAGTCCATCGCCACCGTCGTGGTCTGCTTCTGGGCGATGTGGGACAGGTCGTCGACGTTGGCCGACGCGCTGGTCATCATCGCCTCCGAGCGGAGCGGCTCGATCTCGGAGATGGCGTTGACGAACGTCGACTTGCCGACCCCGAATCCGCCGGCCACGACGACCTTGACCGGGATCTTTCCGCCGGCGGCGGGTATGCGTGGATCAGAGGTTGCGGACACCGTCGAGAACCCTTTCCAAGAGACTTGCGAACGATTGCGTCTTCTCCGGCACGTGCAGCATCACGGCGCCGTCGTTGACGAGATCGGCGACGAGCACGCGTGCCACGCCGATCGGGATCTGGAGTCGGGCGGCGATCTCGATCAGCGCCATCGGCGACTGGACGAGCTCGACGACCTTGGCCGCCTCCCACCGGTATGCACCGAGATGCTGCGATGCGCGGGTGGAGGCCTGGATCTGTGCTTCGAGACTGATCTCGGTGTCGGCGAGCGTGCGCCCGCCAGTCATGGCGTAGGGCCGGATCAGACGTCCGGTCGCGTGGCCGGCGTCGTCACCGTCGTCGGTGCCGACGGCACCGAGGCCGCCAACACCCACATCGGTTCCGTCGATCATGATCACGCCCTCGACAACATCAAGCACTTCAGCTCTTCACGGACTTCCGGCGTGAGCACGTCGCCCGCCCGGTCGGCGAAGACGGCGATCTCGTAGCCGATCGTGCCGATGTCGGCGCCCTTGGTCGTGACGACGCACATCAGCGAGCCGTCACGGATGCCGGTCACGAACATCCAGCCGTTCTCCATCTCGACGATCACGTTCGAGACGGCACCGGCGCCGAAGCGGCCGGCCGACCCGTAAGCGAGACCGATCATGCCGGACGCGACCGCGGAGAGTCGCTCGCCGGTCTCCCGGTCGACACCGTCGGATACCGCCAGCGGCAGTCCATCGGACGACACGACAACCGCTTGGCGGACGGCAGCGACCTGCTGGACGAAGCGCCCGACGAGCCAGTTGAGGTTTGCAGCAGCATTCATCGACGATCCCCTCCGAGATCAGTGGGTGACGAGTGGTCGTGGTCGGAGTCGGAGCCGCCGGTCGTCGCCGTGCGGAACTCGCTCTGGAACGCCCGCAGGCGCTCACGGAGCACCTCCGGGTCGAGGCGGGATTGGGTGATGCTGGCGGGTTCCTCGTACGTGCCGGGCGCGGCGGGTTCGCTGCGGTCGCGGGTGGGGAGCGTGTCTGGACCGCTGCGCCGGCTGTCGAAGGCGGTCAGCGCCGCCTGCAGTGCGCTCGGGCTCGATGTCGCGGCGATCGGGGCGTCGGCCATCACCGACGGCGACGTCGGGCCGGCCATACGGTCCGGACCCTCCGGGCCCCGGCCTGGGGTGCGCGTCGGCAGGCCCGGCTCCTGGGCCTCGGGCATCCGCACCGTGGCGGGCGGCATCGCGTCGGCCGGCGTGACGGGCCGGCGCGTGAGGCTGTCGGCGCCGACCGGGGGAGCGGGCACTCGGCCGAACTCGGCGGTCGCCGCAACCAACGCCGGGGCAGGCATGCCAGGCAGACCCGGCTCGCCAGGCACGCGCGGGGCTGCGAACGCCGGCTGCTCGGGCGTCGCCCTGAGAGGGGCCGGGAGCGCCGGGCCGCCCCGGGAGGGCAACGACGGTGACGCCGTCGACGCCGGCGACGATGTCGGCGTCCCGACGGCGTCGGCGGCGTCCATTGACCGACCGGCAACTTCGACCAGCGACTCGTCGAGCCTGATCTCCTTGGTGTCGTCGACTGTTTCGTCGGCGTACCACGCCGGCTCCTCGATCTCGGCGACCGACTCAGCGTCGACCGACGACTCCTCGCGCAGACCGGAGAAGTCGAACGACCTGCCCGCCCAGCTGGGTGCCACGTCGGCCTCCACGTGACGCTCGAGCAGCGGCTCACCGGCGACGTTCGGGCCATGGGAGCGAGGCTCCGCGTCGACCAGGTGATCTACCACGGCGGCGGCCGCAATCGCGGGCACGAGCGGCGCGCTGGGGAGCGTCGGCTCGACGTCCTCGTCGGCGACTGCGCCCTCGGCCCACGCCATCTCAGGCTCGTACGGCTCGAACGGCGCCGACTGCGTCGGCTCGTCGGCCAGGCGCGGTGGCGCGGTGGTGGGCCCCGAACCTGGCACCTCGATCGGGCCGAACGTCGTCGACGGCAGCAACACGTCCACGGTCGTCCCGGGGCTGCTGTGCGACAGCGTCACGATGACGCCGTGGCGGCTGGCGAGTAGCGACACCACCGACATGCCCAGCGTCGGCTCCACCGACAAGCCGACGATCGGGGGGTCGCGCAAGAGCTCGTTCAGCTCCGCGAGACGCTCGCTGCTGATGCCGACGCCGCTGTCGACGATCCGCAGCATGTACGAGTCGCCTGCTCGGCGACCGCCCATCCGTACGGTGCTGTCCGGCGGGCTGAACGATGTGGCGTTGTCGAGCAGCTCGGCGAGCAGGTGCGACACGTCGGCGACGACATTGCCGCGCACCTGCAGGTGCTCGAGCGTCTCGACTTCGATCCGGCGGTAGTCCTCCACCTCGCCGATAGCGGCGCGCACGACGTCGTCGATCTCGGTTGCCTTGACGCGGCGGCGCTTTGGATCGGCGTTGGCGAGGACCAGCAGCGACTCGCTGTTGCGGCGCATGCGGGTGGCCATGTGGTCGAGCTGGTAGTAGTTCGAGAGCACCTCGGGGTCGTCGACCTCTGCCTCGAACTCGTCGAGCATGGCGAGCTGGCGGTCGATCAGCGATCGGTTGCGGCGGGCCATCGTGACGAAGATGTCGGACACGCCGCGGCGCAGCACCTCGACCTGTTCGTGGGCGACGTCCACGAGCGTCGCCTGCATCGTGTTGAACGACTTGGCGAGCTCCGCGAGCTCGTCGCTGCCACGCGTGCTGATCGGCTTGACCTCTGGCAGCACAGCCTTGCCGCGGGGGTCGCGGATGGCCTCCACGAGCGCCGGTAGCTGCTCGGTGGCGACCTGGTTGGCGCGCTTCGACACGGTCTTGACGCGGCGGGTCACCGAGCGGGTGAGCAACCACGCGATCAGGGCCGCGAGCAGCACGGCGCCGAGCGCGACCACGGTGCGGATGAACGCCTGCTTCTGCGTCTTCTCGGCCAGTGCCTGCGCGCGCTCGACGATCGAACCGGTGATGTCCTTCTGCAGGTCGAGGCTCTGGTCGGAGAGCGCCCGGAATCCTTCGAGATCGAACTGCGTTCCGGCGCCGGCCTCGGCGGCGCGGCGGGCGGCGTCGAGCTGGAACCGGTACTGCGACAGCGCGGTCGTGAAGCCGCTCTGGCGGAACTGCTTGGCCCACTCGTCCGGGGCGATGGCGCTGAACTCGTTCATCACCGACTCGATCTCGGTGTAACGAACCTGGGCCGTGGCGAGCGGCGACGGATCGCTCAAGTTCTGCTCGAACTCCTTCACGTTGGCGACGACGGCGTCGGCAGCGATGCGCGCCTCGGCGAGCTTCACGACGGCGAGCAGCTCGCGGCCGAGTTGCGGGTCGCCCGATTCGGCCGGCAGTAGCTGGCCGATCGACACCAGCTCACGGAGGCCGGCGTTGTAGGCGACGATCGGATCGATGTCGGTCGACATCCCGGGGGCGAGACTCGCCATGTCGATCGCGCGGCGGGCGCCCGAGAGGTCGGTCTTCGCCTGGGTGATGTGCTTGCGGGAGGCCTCGGCCGAGCCGAGTCCTGCGACGCTGTCGCCGAGTGCGGTCAGTGACTGGTCGGTGGCCCGCCGAGCGGTGGTCAGCTCGGCGGCGACCTCGGGATCGACTTCGGCGATGCCGCCCGGCGTGTCCGCGTCGGGCGGAGGCGGAACGCTGTCGAGCTCCGCTTCGATGGCGTTGATCGACGCCACCAGCGGCGTCCAGACGGCGCCGAGTTCGGCTCCGCGCTCTGCGTGATCGACTTCCTCGAGGTCGCTGCGCACAGTCAGCGTCAACAGCGCGCCGACCGCAAGCACCAACGGCAATGCGGCGGCGAACAGCTTCGTCGACAGTGATAGGCGTCGCATGGCGGGCGTTTTCCTTCCGGCTTGATGCAAATCCCGGCTGGCGGCGCCCCGTGACGGCCCCGAACTGGGAATGACGCACAGTTATCGGGCCGCCCGTGGAGTATCTTGAGCGAATGCGAACACTTGCTTAGGTTGGGGTGCGAGCATGGTCGGTGACCACAAATCGGCAGGGAGTGCCGTCGATCGGTAGCGGTTGAATAGCAACCGTGATCGTCTGCGCTTTCTCAAGCTTCCCGGAGCGAGGGCCGATAAGGGCACCGACCCGATAGGGGTTCGCCGCCACGAAACCCGCGTGGCGGTCCAGCGGGAGGATCGTTCCTAGAGATGACTTCGGAGATCGACGAGTTTCGGTCGAGCCTGGTGGCCGCCGTTCAAGCCGAGCTCGAACGTCACGCGTCCGCGGTCGTGGCCGAGGTCGATCGTCTGCGGGAAGAAGACAAGAAGGCGCGCAACTCGATGCGCGCCGAGCTCAACGATCAGCTCAAGGCGCTCGGCGCCGCGGTCGAGCAGATGAACGTCCGCCACGAGGTGACGCTCGAGAAACAGCGCGCAGCGTTCGATCAGCGACTCACCGAATCCGAGGCGCGCCAGACTCGCCGCATCGACGACATGGCAGCGTCGCTCGAGGGGCTCGCGCGGGCCGCCGCCGCCCCCCTGATGCAGGAGATGCGCGACGAGCAGGAGGCGCTGATCCGCAAGGTCGACGCGCTCGATGCGAACCTGCGCAAGTTCGACGAGCAGGCGGCGCGCATGGTCACCTACTTCAACGACGTCAGCCAGAGCATGGAGGCGCGTCAGGACGAGTTGAGCGAGCAGCTCAAGGTCGACATCGCCGCCCGCCTCGACACGGTGCAGACGCTGGTCGAGGACAACGACGCCAACATCCGCCGCTTCCAGGCGGAGGTCGGTCAGACCACCTCGCAGAAGATCAACGAGGCCGAAGACCGCTTCAACAACCGCCTGCTCGCCGCCGAAAGCCGGATGAAAGAGGATGCCGGCCAGAAGATCGCCGAGATCGACGCCCACGTGGGTCGCGTCAGCGCCGGGCTCGACGAGACGATGCTCGTGCTCAACGACCGCATCGCGGGGGTGGATTCGCGCTTCGTCGAGGCCGACCGCCGGATGGACGGCATCGAGGAGTCGATCGAGGGTGTGGACGCGAAGTCGATCGACGAGCTCAAGGAGAAGATGTCGACCGCCGTCGGTGAGGCGATGCTGGTCCGCTTCGACATGGAGCGCCTGGAGAAGGCGACCAACGAGCGCACCGACTCGCTGTCGATCCGCATGACCGACGTCGAGACGCAAGTGCAAGACGCCACCATGGACGTCTCCACGTCAGTGCAGCTCGACCGGCTCGAGGAGATCGAGCGGACCCTGATCGAGCTCGACCCCGCGCAGTTCGTCAGGAAGGACGAACTGGACAATCAGAACACAGTGAAGAACTCGTCTGCGGATGCCGATGCAGTCTCCGATGGAGCGGTCACTACCGCGGACTTTGCCGACGATATGTATCGGACATCGAACGCCGAGTGATCGGAGCGGAAGGTAATGGCATTGCGTAGGTCGAGCACCGATAAGCGGGCAGGAGACGGTGCTGACGCGCCAACCGCCACCGCCGAGAAGGTCGGCGAGAGCGTCGAGGAATGCGTCGCGGTCGGCCAGGGCTTGGTCGAGGCGGGGCACCTGTCTGGTGAGATGCTGGCTCCCGCGCTCAGCGACGGCGACGGCGACCTGTGGGAGTTCGGCCAGATCCTGCTGACCAAGTACGGCATCGGCCGCGTCGAGTACGCCGCCGCGCTCGGTAAGGCGGTCGGCCTGCCTGTCGCCGACACCAGAGGCGCCGACATCAACAAGGAGCTCTCGGTCGAGCTCGACGAGCGTGTCGCACGCAAGTACAGGTTCGTGCCCGTCGCCTCGGAGGGTGGCCACGTCACCGTGTGGGGCGCCGACTGCTCGCCCAAGAAGCGGGCCGAAGCCGAAAACGCGGCCGGCAAGAAGTTCGAGTGGTTCGCCACCGATCCGAAGACCGTCACGTCGTTCATGGAGCAGATGTGGCGTTCGGACGCCGACATCAACCGGCTCGTCGCCACCTTCGCCGACGCCGAAGCGGCGTTCCAGGCGGGCGAGGATGCGGTCAACGAGGTCAGCCTCGACGACCAGGCGCCAGTGGTGCAGCTCGTGTCGCGGATCGTCGGTCAGGCGCTGCGCGACCGTGCATCCGACATCCACATCGAGCCGCTCGACCGCGACGTGCGCGTCCGGTATCGCATCGACGGTCAGCTGGTCGAGGCCGTCAAGTTGCCGATGACGGCGCACAACCCGCTCGTGTCGCGCCTCAAGATCATGTCGTCGATGAACATCGTCGAGAAGCGCGCCCCCCAGGACGGTCAGTTCTCGACCAGGGTCGACGGCCGTCCGCTCGACGTGCGCATCTCGACCGTCAACACCGTGTTCGGTGAGAAGGCCGTGATGCGTCTGCTCGACAAGAGCAAGTCGATGGTGGGCCTCAACGAGCTGGGCATGCCGCGCGAGACCTACAACACCTACTCCAAGATCGTGCACGCCCCGTTCGGCATGGTGATCTGCGCCGGGCCAACGGGCGCCGGCAAGACGACCACGCTCTACGCCACGCTGCTGGAGATCAACAGTGAGGGCAAGAACGTCACGACGATCGAGGACCCCGTCGAGTACGTGTTCCCCGGCATCAACCAGGTGCAGACCAACGCCCGCGCCGGTCTTACGTTCGCCACCGGCCTCAAGGCGCTCCTGCGGCAAGACCCCGACGTGATCCTCGTCGGTGAGGTGCGAGACGCCGACACCGCTCGCATCGCCGTGCAGTCGGCGCTCACCGGCCACTTCGTGCTCTCCTCACTGCACGGCAACGACTCGGTGTCCGCCGTGCACCGCCTGCTCGACATGGGCATCGAGGCCTTCCTCGTCGCCTCGGCCGTCGTCGCCGTCGTCTCGCAGCGCCTCGTGCGTCGCATCTGCGACAACTGCAAGGAGGAGTACAACCCGACCGCGGACGAGATCGCCGTGTACCGGCAGCACTCCGGCGGCTCCGACAAGACCCATTTCTTCCGTGGCGTCGGCTGCAGCTACTGCTCGAACACGGGCTACCACGGCCGGATCGGCGTCTACGAGTTGCTCAAGATCACGCCAGAGCTGCGCCGCCTCATCGTGGGTTGGGCGACCACCGAGGAACTGCGCCGGTTGGCGGTGGCGCAGGGTATGCGGACGATGCTGCGCGAGGCGATGCAGCTCGTCGAAGACGACGTCACGACCATCCACGAGGTCGTGAAGACCTTGTTTGCTTCCTGATCGGCGGAATTTCCGAATGCCAAAGTTCGCGTACTCAGCCATCGACGCCACCGGCGCCGAGATCGAGGGCACCACCAAAGCCGACACGATCGGCACGGCGCGGTCGATCCTCGTCGAACGCAACCTCTTCCCGATCCGCATCGAGGAATCGCGGGGGATGTTCGACTTCGAGCTGACGAAGGAGAAGGCGAAGAAGAAGCACTTGATGAACTTCACCCGGCAGCTGTCGGTGTTCGTCAAGGCGGGTATTCCGATCACCGATGCGTTGACCACGATCGGGGACGAATCGACCGACGTAGCGATCCGTCGTGCGATCACCGGCATGGTCGACGATCTCCGCAACGGCGGATTGCTCTCGGCCGCCGCGTCGCAGTACCCGCAGGTGTTCCCCAACTACTACATCGGCATTCTTCAGGCCGCCGAACTGACCGGCCGCCTCGATGAATCGCTCGATTCGCTGTCGCACTACCTCGAGCGCGAGATCGAGACGCGCGCGAAGGTGATCGGCGCGCTGGCCTATCCGTTGGTCGTCATGGTGCTCGCGCTGTTCACGGTGATGATCCTCGCCGGCTACGTGCTGCCGCAGTTCAAGCCGTTGTTCGAGGAGCTCGACGCCGACCTGCCGTTGCCGACGCGGATGATGCTGTTCGTCGCCCGCTTCTTCACCGACCTCTGGTACATCACGGCGATCTGCAGCCTGCTCTTCTTCGCCATGATGGGGTTTCTCGCGTTGCACCCCAGCGGGAAGGAGATCTGGCAGCGGATGTCGCTCAAGATCCCCATCATCGGCGGCATCATCGAGTACGCCATCCTCGAGCGCTTCTGCAGCGTGCTCCACACGATGCTGCAAGCCGGTGTCGCCGTGCCATCGGCAATGGAGACGACCACGCACGCAGTATCGAACGTGGTCTACCGCGAGCAACTCGACATCGCCCGCCAGCAGATGCTCGAGGGTGCTGGGTTCACGCAGCCGCTCATCGAGACCGAGCTCTTCCCGGGCGCCGCCCGCCAGATGTTCAAGGTCGGTGAAGAGACGGGAACGCTCGATCAGCAGCTCGAGGTGGCGGCCGAGTACTTCAACCGTGAGCTCGAGTACCG
>DASQTR010000249.1:0-5564 GCA_035641795.1 Ilumatobacter sp. | reverse complement strand
GACGCCTTGCTTGCGCTGCCGACCACGATCGTCGTCGACCACGTCGGGCGCTTCATGCCGCCAGTCGAGCGCGGGCATCCGGCGTTCGGCGCGCTGCTGAGGTTGCTCGATACCGGACGATGCTGGGTGAAGCTGTCGGCGCCGTACGAGTCGACGCCCGACGGTGCACCGGCGTACCCCGCTGTTGCCACACTCGCCCACGGTCTCGTCGAACATGCGCCGGAACGGATGCTGTGGGCGACCAACTGGCCTCATCCGGGTCAGGTCGACCCGCCGACGCCGGCTGAAATCGCGAATCTGCGCGATGCGTGGCTGCCGACCGACGCCTTGCGCCGCCAGGTTCTGGTCGACAACCCGGTCGAGGTCTACGGTTTCGATCCCTATCCGAACATCGAGGGGACCACTTGAGCGTCGAGAACTACGCCAGCTATCCGTCGCTCGTCGACCGCACCGTGTTCGTCACGGGCGGTGCCGACGGCATCGGTAGTGCCGTCGTGCAGAACTTCGCCCGCCAGGGCAGCAAGGTCGCGTTTGTCGACATCAACCCCGAGTACGCCCGCCACACCATCGAACGGTGTGTCGAGGCCGGTGCCGCTCACACCCCGATCTTCTACGAGGTCGACCTGCGCGACATCGAGGCACTCCAGGCGGCGTGCGCACGGGCGATCGACGACCTCGGGGGTGTGACCGTGCTCGTCAACAACGCCGCCAACGACGACCGCCACACGTGGGAGGACATGACGGTCGACTACTGGAACGACCGTCTGAACGTCAACCTGCGCCACTACTTCTTCGCGATCCAGGCGCTCGCCCCGCAGATGCTCGCCGCCGAGCTCGGATCGATCGTCAACGTCGGGTCGAGCAGCTACATGATGCAGGAGGACTTCTTCCCCGGCTATGCGATCGCCAAGTCGGGCGTGGAGGGCATCACACGCACGATGGCGCGCACGTTCGGACCGAACAACGTGCGGGTCAACACCGTGCTGCCCGGCTGGGTGCCCACCCGGCGTCAACTCGCCAAGTGGTGGTCGCCCGAGGGCGAGGCGGGCACGCTCAACGATCAGGCGCTCAAGAGGCGGATCCTGCCCGACGAGTTCGCGCAGATGATCCTCTTCCTCGCCGCCGACGACAGCGGCGGCTGCACCGCCCAGCAGTTCATGGTCGACGGCGGCCGCTTCTGAACAGAACGTGGTAAGCAGTCCGAGCCCAGACGCCAGATCACACTTCCCGCACCGTCGGAAGACCGCCCCTGAACGCCGGCTGTGAGCGTGGTTATGCGCTCTTGCGATCGAGCCCTCGGCTAGCGCATCCGGCAGTTCGGCGTTCACGGATTCGGGAGCAACGTGCCGCGCACCCAGTAGCGGCGAACGATGCCCGCTGTCAGCGTGGGGTTGTCCATCTTCCAGTCGCTGTCGTCAATGCCTGTCAAGCCAGCAGAGTTGAGCCATGCGCGGAACGCCGCGTCCGCCTCGTCCGGGGGCAGTGGACCGACGACGAGATGGAAGTGGGTCGTCGGGTCATCCCGCAGCAAGGCGAGCAGGTAGCGACACGCTTCGTCCTCCGTTTCGAAGTCTCGACGCCCACTCTCCAGTCCACGCTCCGAGTAGTACACGGCCCAGCCGCCTGGTCGCACATCGATGACGTACCGCTCGCCGTCGTGACCTCCATCGAGCGCGTACGCGTCGGGGTTGATGCCTTCGCGCCGAAGGATCTCGGTCAGTTCTTGTCGGTTGGTCAAGTAGCGCATAGTGCCCGGAATGGGCGCACCTCGCAAGGAGCGCCGGCGCACAGATCAACTCATCTGCACTGCCCCAGCTCTCTGCCGGATCGGTGCGCATATCGACCGCCAGCAGGCACGCTCCACCCGTTCTGATCCGGCAGATTGTGCACGCGCGCCCTGCACGTATCGGCGCTGAGCGTTAGCCGTCCAGCCGTGCCGCCGCCAGGTGCGCGCGCAGCCGTGACTCGCCCGACGACCTTGAGCGGTCACGAAGGCGTGACGCGTCCCATCCAATCGATCGAGCGTGAGCGCTTCGCCCGGTTCTTCCCCACCGCCTTAGCTCGATGGCCGTTCGGAGCTTGCCGAAGCGACGGTCCCCACGCCTCCGCTCGCGAGCGAACAGAACGTGAAGGCCGTTCCGATCGGTGCGATCTGGCGTCGCGTATGCCGCTCGTCAGAGGTAACCGCCGGGTTCGTACGGTTCCTCGCGGAGACGTAGCCGTCGGCCGGTGATCGAACGGGGTACGAGTTGCATCCAATGCTGCTTTGGGCCGGCCCAGGGGTCGACACGAGCCGACTCGACTTCGTGCGGCGCGGCGACGTGGGCGACGCCCTGCACGAGCACGCTCCATCCGGTGTGATGGAGCGGATCGATGGCGTCGAGTTGGAAGGCGATCGGGTGGCGTTGAAGGGCGTCGAACTTGGTTCCTGCGTCGGTGCGGAAGACGATGATCTCACCGGTCAGTTGGTAGTTGACCGGAACGACGAACGGCATGCTGTCCTGTGTGACCACGGCGATGCGGCCCACGCAGTTAGCGGCGAGCAGTGCCAGGCACTCATCCCTAGTGAGCTCCTCGAGGGCGGCGGGCGCCGCTGCTCGATCTTGCCCGTCGTCGCGCATGTCCTCATGTTCGTGGATGCAGGTACGGCGCACAACGGTCCTTGGACCCGAACTCGACCGGGGACCGCTCGGCGAGCTGGTCAGACTCGTACGTCTTGCCCCGTGCCGATCTATGGCCGGCGGTCCGCACTCGTCTCCGGCGACGCACTCATCGACCGAGCTCGACGAGATACGTAGGTGCGGCGTTCTCGTAGGAGCGCCCACTGGTCTCGTGGGAACATCCACATCACCTCGAACTCGTTGCTGTCTAGGCGTTCTGGCGCCCTGCGCTTACGGTTGACCGTGGGCGTGTGTGCGGGTCAGGGCGATCCCGAAGCGCTAGCCACATCGACGATCCGTCTAGAAGGCCAAGACGCAGCAAACGTTCAGTGGCGTTGCCAACGCCCCGCATGTAGCCGTCGGCCCCATGCGGCAGGTCGGTCTGTTGATCTTCACGGCTGCACCACGATGTTGCCCACATGTTGCTTGGTTACGAACGCCCGTTGCGCGTCGTGCAAGTCTTCGAGTCCGAAGGTCGCCGCCAACCGGGGCTTGAGCAGTCCCCGTTCGATGAGCTTGACCAGACGCGCCATCGTCCCTGGAGGCGTGATTGTGGCGCCGGCGAGAGTGAGGTCGCGATAAATCAGGCGGCGCAAATCGAACGCCACGGTCGGCCCTGCAATCGCGCCGCAGGATGCATAGCGCCCGCCTTGCCTCAACGCGTTGATCAACGGCATGAATATGGAACCACCCACGACGTCAAGAGCCACCTCAACCGGTCCGCCAGCAGCTTGGCGGATCGCGGCCTCCAAGTTCGGCTCGGCACGATCGATCACCGCGTCACAACCTGCATCACGAAGAAGCTCGTGCTTCGATCGCGCACCAACAGCGATCACACGCGCGCCGCGCAGCCTGGAAAGTTGGATCGCCATGCTGCCCACCCCACCCGAGGCTCCCGAGATGACCACGGTTTCGCCTGGCTTCAGCTCGGTGCGCAGTAGAAGATATTCGGCCGTGGTAAGGGCGCATGGAAAGGTCGCCAGTTCGGCGTCGGTCAGGCTGGATTGGATGCGGTGCGCGTTGTTTGCCCGGATGGTCGTGTACTCGGCAAAGCCGCCATCGCACTCGGAGCCGAAGTAGGGAGCGTTCGTGGGGTCCATCCAGTCACCTGTGCCGAGGAGCCAGGGATCGACTATGACCCGTTCGCCGATCCGGGCGGGGTCAACACCGGTCCCGACTGCCTCGATGCGGCCGACAGCGTCTGCGCCCTGAATACGAGGGAAGGCCAACGGCTCGCCGCGCCAGGTTCCCTCGGACGCGTCATCGACAGCCGAGTCGGAGGCTTCTGATGTTCCCGCATTGACCTCGGGTGCGTACCAGGCGGTGCGCGTGTTGATGTCCGTGTTGTTCAGGCCACAGGCCCCGACTTTGATCAGCACCTCTCCGGCACTTGGTACCGGTCTTGGCCAATCCTCACGCCATACCAACTGGTCCAAACCGCCGTGCCCCATGAGAACCATGGCTTTCATGACCCTGCTCGAACTCATGCGAGCACGATCGGAGAAGTGAGGGTCCGCATCAGGTCGCGAGCCTGGAGGTGGCGGATGCCCCGGTCATCCGGAAGGGGCTTCGCTGTTGCCATGCGGAACCTCCGGGTTCTCGCCGCAGACCGGCCGGGTCGTGGTCGAGGCTTGGTGTTTTGTACAGGCCGGGGGTATATCGACGCGGGCGCGAACGATAGCCGATGACCTTCGCTGGTCTAACGAAACGTCGGGTGGTTGGGCCGCTCGATAGTGGGGTAGTGGGGCTCGCATGTTCCAGTCTGGGGCGACCTCGCCGGACGGGGTGTCCTTGCCGACCGCGCTGCAGGTTGAGGTGACTGGCGCGTGCAACTTGTCATGTCGGATGTGTCTGGTTTCCTATCGGCCGCGCTTGGGTCGGTCGGCCCATCTCAGCTTGGCTTCGCTGCGGTCGCTGCTCGATGACCTGCCGTCGTTGCGCGAGGTGACGTTGCAGGGTCTCGGCGAGCCGCTACTGGTACCGGATCTCGAAGCAATGGTGAGAGAGGCGTCCTCTCGGGGCATTCGCGTCGGTTTGAACACAAACGGGACGCTGTTGACCGCTGCGAAGAGCCGGGCCTTGATCGACGCAGGTCTCGACTGGCTCCATGTGTCGGTGGATGGCGCCTGTCAGGAAACGTTCGCCGATATCCGCGTGGGCGGCCACCTCGACACCGTGCTTAGCAATCTTCGAGAGCTGCTCGTGGTACGTGCGGAGTCGGGTGTAGGTCGCCCACGCGTGCAGATCAACACTGTGGTCATGCGGCGCAACGCGTCGGAACTGAATGCTCTCGTCGATCTCGCCGCCGACGTCGGCGTCGACCGACTGTGGATCCAGGGGCTGTCGCATGATTTCGCCGATGTGGGCGGCGACGAAACGTTTGTATCGATCCGCCGCTGGACCGCGCAGCAACAGCTTCCGGACGATCAGCTCGAGACGTTGCTCGCCGACGCAGGGCGCCGAGCGCGTGAGCTGGGACTCGATCTGCGGCTCCCCGACACGCCGGAAAACAGCCTGCCTAGGCTCGCGGGTGAGCCCGGATGTGATTGGCCATGGCGTTCGGCGTACGTCGGCTACGACGGCACCGTCCAGCCGTGCTGCATGCTGATGGGCCATGAGCGTGGGGTCCTCGGCAACATCCACGAACGACCGCTCAGCTCCATCTGGCGTAATGCTGAGTACGACAATCTTCGGCAGGGGCTGCGGTCCGATCATGATCCGCCCGAGATCTGCCGAGGATGCGCGGTCTACCGTCAGCGCTTCTAATCGCCGACGCTGTGGCGGGCGACTCGGTCGTCACGGACGAACCCAGCCGTTCGAGGCGATGCGCTGCCTCACCTTCCGGTCACGTGCCGGGTTCGATCGGATGGCGAAGGGCTCGCGAAGGAGATCGCTCCTCCGATG
>DASQTR010000248.1:0-2753 GCA_035641795.1 Ilumatobacter sp. | reverse complement strand
CGAGGCTGCCATGACCACGACCCGCGGTGCCGTCACGCAAACCTCCGATCCTCCAGCAAATGACCTTACCCCAGGTGCCACGCGAAGTCGCCTTGCTCGCCGGCCGGAGTGTGCTCAGCTCGGTCGTTCGAGGGCCTGGCGATCCCACCGGGCAGTGGTCGCCGCCGCTTCGTAGGTCGATTGGAGAAATGTGAGCAGCAGCGCGTCGGGTTCGTCTGCGGTACGGACGAGCTCGTAGGGGAGTACGAACTCGCCGAGGTCGTCGTTCCAGCGCGCACCATCGGGTGCGACGACGGCATCCCGGTACCCGGGTGGTTCCGGGTACGCGTATGCGTAGAAGACGCCTTCCTCACCCGGTGGTCCCGGCCAGTAGCCGCAGCTGCTGACCTCGTGCGAGTACGCCTCCCACATCACGTGCGGTCCGCAGTTCGGCGCTCCGCCCGGATGCGGCGGCGCCGTGCGTCCCGAGAATCTGGTGTATGCAATATCGAGGGCTCCCCAGAACAGGTGCACCGGACTGGCCTTGCCGAGGAAGCGGGCGCGGAAGACGTTGAACACGCGTTGGATCGACACGAGGGCGAGCCAGAACCGCTGTACCGCGTCGGGGTCGTAGCGGGCGTGGACCCGGTCGTCGACGAACCGGATGGCGCCAGGGATCTCGACCGGCATCGTCCAGATCGCGGTGCTGAGCCCGAGTTCGTCGAGGATCGACATCACTGCGCCGTAGAACTCGGCGACCGGGCGATCCACGAGCTCGATCGATCGCGTGGCGCCATCGACAGTGGCAACCTGCAGGCGGTGGGCGAGGAAGTCGAAGTCGATCTCGAACGCCTGCCCGCTCGGATGCGGCATCAGTGACGTCGTGAGCCCGCGGGCGGTCACGTACAGCGTCGTGTTCCACCAGTGGTTGACGAGAGGCTCGTTGGCGAGGCGGATCTTGCCCACGACTTGCGTATACAGGATGAGCGTGTCCCGCGTGTCCTGCCAGCCGACGACCGGTATCGACGGCCATCGCTGCGATTGAGCCGACGTCATCGGTTGCTCCTTCCCGGTTTCGGTCGGCTCACCCTACGCATGGCGTCTGGAGGCGTCGTGTCTGAACGCGTGGTGTCCGGCGTGGCTTGCGCCCCATGAGACCGAAACGGTGTGGGGCTCGGCGTCAGCCGCAGGACTGACGAGACACGAGTCGACAACTCATCCCGGGGGACGACGACCAAGAGCCACCCGGGCGACGACTTCGGCGACGAATCGGTGGAAAGTGCATCAGGTGATGCAGACATCCGACACCCGAGGCGGCGCTGTCGTTATCGACACGCCACCAGCCACCCACATCCAAGGCGACGAGAGCGTCGGCCCAAGCACGCACGCCGCAGCGATGTCACGCACATCGACCGCGTCGGCGCTCGAGCTGTTGATGACCGCCCACGGACTTGCACTGGCCGTCCTCGTCGGCGGGTTCGCGGTCACCGAGGTCCTTCGATCGATCGTCGCCATCGCGCTCACCGGCCTTCTTCTCGTACGTCAGCGCCGAGCAGCAGGATCGCTGCTCACGAGCACCGCGCTGCTGACGTTCGGGCTTGCCGGGCTGATGGCCGGACTGGTCGTCGGCATCCACCACACCGTGGTCAGCGCAGGCTCGCCGGTCAGTGTGTCGGGCGTCGCTCTGATCGCCTCCGGTCTGCCCCTCGTCGTGATCGGGGTGCGCCGGATGCTCAAGCCGTTGAGGAGCTGGCGCAAGTTGGTCGCGGTACCGATCGGCCTGGTGGCGTTGGTGGCGGTCGTGCTGCCGCTCATGCTGGCGATGTTCGTCACGAACGTGCCCGACTACCCGCTCGGCGAGGCGACACCTGCCGACTTCGCCCTCGACTACGAGGACGTCACGGTCACGACCTCGGACGGGGTCGAGCTCGCCGCCTGGTACATCCCCTCCACGAACGGGGCCGCCTTAGTCCAGCTCGGCGGATGCTGTGCCGCTCGCGACGACGAGTTGGAATACGCCGCCGTGTTCGCCCGCCACGGATACGGCGTGCTGATGCTCGACCAGCGCGGCCACGGCGGCAGCGAGGGCGATGGCATGCTCTGGGGTTGGTGGGGCGAGCTCGACGTCGCCGCCGGCGTCGACTTCCTCGCCGCACGATCCGATGTTGTCGAGGGGCGAATCGGAGCGATCGGAATGTCGGTCGGCGGCGAGCAAGTGGTTGCTGCCGCAGGCGTCGACCCGCGAATCCGCGCCGTCGTCGCCGAGGGCGTGAGTGCGAGAGGCGCCCGCGACGAGGGCGACCCCGCCGCCGGGGTTGGCGGGTTGTTGATGCGCCACGTCGACGGTCTTACGAAGCACGCTGCGGCACTGATGACATCTGCCGACACGCCCACCCAGATGCGAGATGCGGTCCGCGCTATGGCTCCGGACCAGCAGGTGTTCCTGATCGTCTCCGGCCCGGCGCCGGACGAGGTCGCTGCCGCTGACGTGTTGACCGCGGCCGGCCCCGACATCGTCAGCACATGGACGATCGCCGACGCCGGGCACATCGCAGGTTTGGCCACCCACCCGGACGAGTGGGAGCAACGGGTGATCTCGTTCTTCGACGAGTCGCTGTGACGGTTCACGATCAGCGCTAGCACGCGATGCAGGAGTGGTCCGCCTCGATCCCGCTCCCGGCACCGAGCACGCGTCACGAGCGGTTCTACGATCGTCATCGGCATGGATGCACTGGACGAGCTGATCCGCAGGCGGCGGCCCGGCTACAGCTTGC
>DASQTR010000247.1:0-3824 GCA_035641795.1 Ilumatobacter sp. | reverse complement strand
CCAGCTCCGCGTCGAACACTGGGCCAACGCCCTCAATCAAGGCACCACCGCCGGACTCAACGCCGCCGGCGGAACCGAGCGCTACACCCGGCTGCCCTACTTCTTCTCCGACCAGTACGACCTCGGCCTCGAGTACGTCGGACACGCCAGTATCGACGATGCCGTCATCATCCGCGGCGACCGCCACTCCCGCGAGTTCATCGCCTTCTGGCACAGGGACGGGACCATCACCGCGGCGATGAACGTCAACGTCTGGGACGTCGTCGACGACCTCAAGGCGATCGTCGAAGCTCGTTCGCCGATCGACCTTGCGCTCCTAACCGATCCCGCGGTGCAGATAAAAGAGTTGATTCCTCGCTGACGGCTCGGGCGGAACCGGCGCGCTTCGCACGTCGTCCGGACGCCCGCCTACGATCGGGGTCGGACACAGGAAGCACTATCAACCTCAGGTCATGGTATGTGGGCCGTCCTCGGTCTCGGCTTGGTCTCCTTCATAGCGGCGTTGATCATTGTCGTAGTCGGCCGTGAGGCGCCGCCGCTTCCTCACGAGACTCCTTGGGAACTGGCCGATAACGCTCGGAAGATGGTGGGCATCGCGAGTGCTCTCGCGGGCATCAACATCACGGGCGTCGTCCTGCTCTTGAGCTTTGCTCGCGACCCCGACTCCGGTATCGGTACCCCTCTTTCCGCAGCGGTTGGCATGTTCCTGGTTGCATTCATCTCACTCGTGCTGAGTGCCCTGATGTTCGCCAACCTCACTCGCGCCGATGTCATGAAGTGCGGCGTGAACGTGCAGTCGATGCAGTACGCCGTGACGGTGATGGTGCTCTTCCGCAGCATCTTCCTCGGATGGCTCGGGTTGCGGCCATTGGTCGAGGCCTACGAGCTCCAGGAGCTTGCGGATCAAATCGGATGGCTCTTGCTCGCCTCGGCGGTACTGGGCGGATTGACGATGTCGGTCGCCATCTTGCACCGACTGAGTCTCGTCGGCGGGCGCGTCGTCGTCCTCGTACCCCTACTGGGCCTGGTCGGATGTGGGCTCGCAGCGCTCCTCTTCGAGATGTTCCCGGATGCTCGCTCCGATGTCTCGGCGCTATACCTGGCTTACGCGCTGTTTGCGCTCAACGCCCTCTCGTTCACCGGCTACGCGGTCCTACCGCCGGCCCTCGAGCACGAACGGTTCGGGCCGGTGATCGCACGTTGGTGGGGACTCGGAATGGCAGTCGTGGGCGTGGTGAGCGCGCTGACCATCGGATTCATCTGGCTCGCCGTCATGGGGGCCGTGTAGATAGCCACCATCGAGCTGTTTCGCGGCGAGAATGCCGCTTGCGGTAGATACCCCCGGGGGGTATAGTGGCCTCACGACGAGGAGGTCCCAGTGAGCCATCTGCAACACCACTCAGACACACGAAGCCCAAGCGCCGACGCGGGCCACTCCGATCAGGCACCAGCGCGCATCCAACAGGGAGACGACGCCCCCTCACGACACGACGTGCATGCTGGCCACGACAAGCACGCCGGGCATGACCCTGAGACGTTCCGCCGCAAGTTCTGGCTGAGCTTGGCGCTGACGATTCCACTCGTGGTGACGAGCGAGATGGTCATGGAGTGGTTCGGCTACTCGCTCGATCTGCCGTTGATGACGTGGTACGGGCCGGTGCTCGGGTCGGTCGTGTTCTGGTGGGGCGGATGGCCGTTCCTCGCCGGAGCCGTGGCGGAAGTTCGCGACCGGCAGCCCGGGATGATGCTGCTGATCGCGATGGCTATCAGCGTCGCCTACGGCGCGTCGATGGCAACCAGCCTCGACTGGCTCGAACTCGAGTTCTGGTGGGAGCTGGCGGCGCTCGTGACGATCATGCTGCTCGGTCACTGGCAGGAGATGAAGGCAATCGGTCAGGCACGTCACGCGCTCGATGCCCTTGCGGCGCTGCTGCCCGACGAGGCGGAGCTGGTCGCGGGTGACGCGATCCGCGCGATTCCTGCGATGGATCTCGAGGTCGGCGATGTCGTGCTTGTTCGGCCCGGCGCCCGGGTACCCGCCGATGGAACGATCGTCGATGGCAGCGCCGAGTTGGACGAGTCGATGATCACCGGCGAGTCCAAGCCGGTGTCTCGCGAGATCGGCGACCGCGTCGTCGCCGGCACGGTGTCCACCGACAGCTCGATCCGGGTGCGCGTCGACGCCGTCGGCGACGACACCACGCTGGCGGGAATCCAGCGTCTCGTGGCCGACGCGCAAGCCAGCCAGAGTCGCGCCCAGGTGCTCGCGGATCGGTTCGCGGCGCTGTTGTTCTACGTCGCCGTCGCGGCGGCGCTGGTGACGTTCATCGTCTGGTCAGCGGTCGGTGACGTCGACGAGGCGATCGTGCGCACAGTCACCGTGTTGGTGATCGCCTGCCCCCACGCGCTCGGACTGGCGATCCCGCTCGTCATCGCACTCTCTACTGCGGTCGCGGCGCGTGCCGGGATCTTGGTGAAGGACCGCCTCGCGCTCGAACGCATGCGCTCGATCGACACCGTGCTGTTCGACAAGACCGGCACACTCACCAAGGGCGCCCACACCGTGACCGGCGTCGCCGCCGCGGCAGACGGAATCGACGACATCGGCGTGTTGCGGATCGCGGCCGCGGTCGAGGCCGACAGCGAACACCCACTCGCTCGCGCCATCGTCACCGCCACTCGTCAGCACGGCGACATCCCACGTGCCACCGGCTTTCGCGCCTTGACCGGACGCGGTGTCACCGCCGATGTCCAGGGCACGTCGTACGCCGTCGGGGGACCTGCACTGCTCCGTGAACGCCACCTCAGTGTTCCGCCGTCGCTGGAAGACGTCGTCTACGAGTGGCAGGCTCGTGGCGCCGCGGTGCTGTTCCTCGCGACCGATTCCGCGATCGTCGGCGCAATGGCGCTCGAGGACGAGATCCGTCCCGAAGCCCGCCAGGCGGTCACGGACCTTCGCGATATGGGCGTCGAAGTGGCCATGATCACCGGCGACGCGCGAGCGGTCGCCGATGCTGTCGGTCGCGATCTCAGAATTACCAAGGTGTTCGCCGAAGTACTGCCCGAGGACAAGGACCAAGAAGTTGCGGTCCTTCAGCAGCAAGGTGCCTCCGTCGCGATGGTGGGCGACGGCGTCAACGACGCCCCAGCACTCGCCCGCGCCGACGTGGGAATCGCGATCGGTGCCGGAACCGACGTCGCCATCGAATCGGCCGGCGTGGTGCTGGCCTCCAGCGACCCACGCGGCGTCGCCAGCGTGATCCGTCTGTCGCGTGCCAGCTACCGCAAGATGATCCAGAACCTGGCCTGGGCTGCCGGTTACAACGTCGTCGCCATTCCTCTGGCCGCCGGGGCCCTCGCCTGGGCCGGAGTGACACTCTCCCCCGCCGTCGGCGCCGTGCTGATGAGCCTGTCCACGATCGTCGTGGCCCTCAACGCCCAACTGCTGCGTCGAACGGAACTCAAGCCGACACCGGTCGTCTGACACGCGCCGAAACGACCTCAGTGAGCCCCGGATCCTCACGTCTGACGGTTCGGCGGGCTGGGTAGTCGCGGCTCCGTTCCAGACAGAGGACATCTCCACTCCGGAGGGGCAATGCGAGCGATGGCCTACCGCGGCCCGTACAAGGTGCGGGTCGAGGACAAACCAATGCCTCGGATCGAGCACCCCAACGACGCCGTCGTGCGCGTCAAGCTGGCGGCGATCTGCGGCTCGGACCTGCACCTGTACCACGGCATGATGCCCGACACCCGAGTCGGGCACACGTTCGGCCATGAGTTCATCGGCGAGGTCGACCAGGTCGGGCCGACCGTGCAGAACGTGA
>DASQTR010000246.1:0-5756 GCA_035641795.1 Ilumatobacter sp. | reverse complement strand
ACCCGAGCGGGCGTTGCAGGCGACCCGGCTCGTCGAGCGCGGCGCCGTCTACCCGCTCAACTGGTCGATGGCGCTCCCCGACCCGCCGCTGTTCGGCCGCGGTGGATACGCCCACACGGTGACCGGCAGCCAGCAGAGCGTCAGCCACGACGACGTGCTCGACGGTTGGAACACCCAGTCGTCGAGTCAGTGGGACGGGTTCCGCCACATCTTTCACCCAGCGGTGCGCGACGTCGAGCCGGGCACCGGACACTTCGGCGGCGTCGCCGACGGCGAGCACGGCATCGACCACTGGGCGCGGCGCGGCATGGTCGCCCGCGGCGTGCTGGCCGACATCGGGCGCTGGCGTGATTCGCAGGGACGACCGATCCGGTACGACGAACCCGAAGCGATCGGGCCGGAGGAGATTCGCGCGTGCCTCGCCGCGCAGGGCACCGAGGTCGGAGAGGGCGATGTGCTGTTGATCCGGTTCGGGTGGATCGCGTGGTACCTGACGACCGATGACGCGACGCGGGCTGGGCTCGCTGATCGCGTGACGTTCCGCTCGGCGGGGCTCCACCCCGGCGAGGAAACGTGGCGGATGCTGTGGAACATGCACATCGCGGCGTTGGCGTGCGACAACCCCGGAGTCGAGATCTGGCCGCGCGGGTCGCATCTCCCACCGGAAGTCGCGGCCGAGGCGCTACAGGACATGCACCGCGCGCACGAGGTCTTCGCGCACACCGTGCTGCTGCCCATGCTCGGGCTGCCGCTGGGCGAGATGTTCTTCCTCGACGAGCTTGCCGACGACTGCGCCGCCGACGGCAGGTACGAGTTCATGTTCACGTCGGCGCCGCTCAACCTTCCGCACGGCGTGGCCAGCCCGCCCAACGCCCTGGCGATCAAGTGAGAACCGGCTTCATGTCGCGCGACATGAAGCACCTAGATGGCGTCGGCTGCCGCCGCTCCCTCTTCGTCGCCCTGCACGCCCTTCGGCAGGGTCGCGAAGATTGGCGGCGGCTCGCGCCACGGGTCGGCGTCGCCGTTGCTCGCCGCCTGGATCGCCGCCCACACTCGTTCGGGCGTGCACGGCATGTCGATGTGTCGCACGCCGAGGTGGGAGACGGCGTCGATCACCGCGTTCTGGATCGCCGGTGTCGACCCGATCGTCGCCGCCTCGCCGATCCCCTTGGCCCCGAGCGGGTTGATCGGCGTCGGTGTCTCCGTCGAGTACGTCTCGAAGCTCGGCATCTCGGCCGCCGAAGGGATCGCGTAGTCGGCGAAGTTGGACGTGATCGGGTTGCCGCCCGAATCGAACCGCACCTCCTCGTACAGCGCCTGGCCGACGCCCGATCCGATGCCGCCGTGCTGCTGCCCTTGGACGAGTAGCGGGTTGATCACCGTGCCGCAGTCGTCGACGGCGACGTGCCGCACGAGCCGCGCCCGGCCGGTCTCGGTGTCGACCTCTGCAACCGCGATGTGCGTGCCGAACGGAAACGTCGAGCCGGCGCCGGAGAACACCGCTTCCGCCTCGAGCGGGCCGTCCGGTGACGACTCGGCGTGGGCGGCGAGCTGACTCCACGTCAGGGCCGTGGCCGGGACGCCGACGACGCCGACCTTGCCCTGTGCCACGTCGACGACGATGTCGGCGACATCAGCCTCGAGCGCCGTCGCCGCCAGCTGCTTGGCACGCTCGACCATCGCTTCGGTCGCGCGGTGGACCGCCGAACCTCCGAGTTGCAACGACCGCGAGCCGCCTGTGCCGCCGCCGCTCTTGACGCGCTGTGTGTCGCCGTCGACGAGCGTGATCTGGTCGACGGGGATGCCGGTCTGGGCGCTGACAATCATCGCGTAGGCGGTCTGGTGGCCCTGCCCGTGCGACAGCGTGCCGCAGTACACCGTGGCCGACCCGTCGGGCGCAACCTCGACCTTGCCGAACTCGCCCGAGCCGCCGCCCGCCGTGATCTCGACGTAGGAGGCGACGCCGATCCCGAGCTGGATCGTGTCGCCGCGCTGGCGACGGGCTTGCTGGTCCCGGCGGAGCGCGTCGTAGCCGATCGCCTCCGCCGCCGTTTGGAGCGGAAGCCGGTAGCGGCCGGTGTCGTACTGGTTGCCGGTGATCGTGGTGAACGGGAACACGTCGTCGGTGAGCAGGTTGCGGTTGCGCAGCTCGATCGGGTCGATGCCGAGCTCGTGCGACGCCTGGTCGACCAGCCGTTCGAGTAGCGCCGTCGCCTCGGGACGGCCGGCGCCGCGGTAGGCGCCCATGGGGACGGTGTTGGTGACGGCGACGGCGACGTCGAAGTCGATGGCGCCGAAGTCGTACGTGCCGTGCGACATGCGGCGTGTGCCACCGGGCAACCATGCGCCGATGTTGGGGTAGGCGCCGGCGTCGCCGACGAGCCGCACGCGCAGCCCGGTGAACGTGCCGTCGCGCCGGCATCCGAGCTCGGCGTACTGCACCTGCCCGCGGCTCTGCGGTGCCGCCTGCATGTCCTCGGTCCGTGTCGGCACCCAGACCACTGGCCGGCCGAGCCGCTGGGCGGCGACGGCGACCGACGTGTACTCGTGCTGGATCGCGGCCTTGCCGCCGAAGCCGCCGCCGACCTGGGGCGTGATGAGATGGACGGTTGCGGGGTCGACACCCAGCACGCCGGCGACCTGGGTGTGGGTGAAATGCGGCATCTGGTTCGACGCCCAGATGGTGAGCGTGCCGTCAGGACCAGGTGCCGCCGCGAAGCCGTGCGTCTCCATCGGGCACACCGCGAGGCGCTGGTTGACATAGCGGCCGCGGACGATGACGTCCGACGTCGCCTCGAGATCGAGCGCAGCGTCGGGCGACTCCGCCACGGCGAGGTTGTTGGGCCGGCCGTCGAAAAGCAGGGGAGCACCGTCGGCGAGCGCCTGCTCCGAGTCGACGACCGCAGGTGACTCGTCGATCTCGACCCAGACCGCGGCTGCCGCGTCGACCGCCTGCTGGCGCGTCTCGGCGAAGACGACGGCGATCTGCTCGCCGACGAATCGGACCCGGTCGCGCGCCAGCGGCGGACGGGCGAAGTCGTCGTGGATCTTCACGAAGCCGTGGTGCGGGGAGATGCCGAGGTCGTCGGCGGTCCATACCGCGACCACGCCAGGCATGGCGGCGGCCTCGGTCGTGTCGATCGAGGCGATCGTGCCGTGCGCCACCTCCGAGCGCACGAACACCGCGTGCAGCAGATCGTCGAACGGCAGGTCGGGGATGTACGTGGCGACGCCTGTCAGCAACCGCGGGTCCTCTGTGCGCAGCACACGCGTGCCCAGCAGAGATCCACCCGCGCCAGGAGGAGTGGCGGAATCGGTCGAGGGGGACATGGCGCCGAACCTATCTGCTCCGGCGGGCGTGGTCTCAGTGCGCGCCGTGTCAGTGGGCGTCGTCAGTGCGCGTGGTGGTCGCTGTTCTCGACGACGCGACCGGCGACGACCGACAGCATCTTGACGGCGATCTCCGGTACGTCGGCGAACAGCGTCTGCATCGAGCGGCCGTCGATGTGCAGCACCTCGACGTCGGTCTTGGCGACGACCGTGGAGTTGCGCTGCGTCCTCGCCAGCACCGCCATCTCGCCGGCGAAGCTTCCCGGGCCGAGGTCGGCGATGTGCGTTCCGTCGCGGGTGACCTCGAGCTCGCCGACCGTGACGATGAACATCTCGTGCGCCGAGTCACCCTGTCGGATCAGCACCTCGCCGGCGTTGAACCGCAGGTCGGTGACGACGGCGCCGACCGCCGCCAGCTCACGGTTGTCGAGATCGCGGAAAAGCGGAACGCGCTTGAGGTACTTGTTGTACTCGTTCTTTGCCATGCCGGCTCCTGTCGTGCCTCGCCCTGAGTTGACGCTCGCACAGTATGTCCGAGCCAGCGTCGGTGTTCGATACCCGAACGCAGCGGGCGCCGTGCGTTGTCACACCACCTGGGTGAACCCTCCGTCGACGACCATGATCTCACCGCTGACGTAGCGGTTGCGTACGAGCGCCAGCGTCGCTTCGGCGACGTCGTCGGGCGTGGCGACGCGACCCACGGGGCTCGCCTTCGCCACTCCGGCGTGCAGATCTGTCCATTCGTTCGTCCACGGAGTGGCCACCAGCCCCGGCGCCACGGCGTTGACCCGGATAGGCCCGTACGACTTGGCGAGCAGCAGCGTCATCTGGTTGAGCGCGGCCTTGCTCATCGCGTACGCCATCGACGAGCCGACCGGCCGCAAACCGGCGATCGACGTGATGTTGACGATGTTGCCGTCGGCGCTCTTGCGAAGCTGCGGGATGGCGGCCTTCGTGAGCCACCATGTGCCGAACACGTTGACCTCGAAGGTGCGCAGGAAGATGTCGTCGGTGAGCGCGTCGAGATCGCGATGGTCGACTCGGGTCGTCCAGCCGGCGTTGTTGACGAGCACGTCGAGCCGGCCGAAGGCCTCGGCCGTCGCCTCGACGAGGCGCGCGGCCTGGTGAGGATCGGCGATGTCGGCCTGCACGTAGGTTGCCCGCTCGCCGAGCTCGGCGGCCAGCTGCTCGCCGGCCGCGATAGAGCTCGACGAGTTGACGACCACCGACGCGCCGAGCTCCGCGAAGCGTCGCGCGATCTGCTCCCCGATGCCGCTCGACGAGCCGCTCACCAGCACGACTCGATCGCTGAACTCCGCCATCGCCCCTGCGCGTTCTCAGGCGGCCAGCCGCTGCGGCTGCAGGCGCGGTGTCCATCCCGGCGGACCGAAGACCGCTCGCAGGCCCTCGCCGATCGACCCCGCGCGGCGCACGTCGCGCGCGATATCGACGAACTCGTGGTAACCGACCTTGATCGGGTTGAACGTCTGGATGTTCTTGGTCAGGCCGTACTTGATCCGCCGCACCTCTGGCTCGAACGTCCCGAACAGCTTGTCCCAGACGATCAGGATGCCGCCGTAGTTCTTGTCGAGATACTGCCGGTTGGCGCCGTGGTGCACGCGGTGGTGCGACGGGGTGTTGAGGACCTTCTCGGCGAGCGGATGCAGACGGTCGATCGTCTCGGTGTGGACCCAGTACTGGTAGAGCAGATTCAGCTTGCCGGCGCGTCGCGTGGTGGCGGTCGCGAACCCGAGTAGCGGCATCGGCGCGAACACCCATGCCACGAGGAACGGCGACCATGGCTGGCGCAGCGCGGTCGACAGGTTGTAACGCTCGCTCGAGTGATGGCTGACGTGATGCGCCCACAGCACGCGCACCTCGTGCATCAGGCGATGCTCCCAGTAGTACAGAAGGTCCCACATCACCATCGCCGCCAGCAGGTTGCCACGGCGCGATCCGACGCTCGAGATGCGGTGCTTGAACAGCCACTTGTCGGCCTTCGTGAAGACCCCTGCGAACGCGAAACCGATCGTCACGCTGCCGAGCAGCATCGCCAGGCTGGTCGCAGTGTCGCGGCGCTCGTAGCCGATGGGGACCAGGTCGTCGGGTGGGCGCTGGGTGCCCGACAGTTGCTCGTTAGTTGCGTCGTTCATGTCGCCGAGGGTGCGCTGTCGGCGGTCACGGAGCAGCCACCACTCGCCGAGCATGGTGAGCGCGAACAGCGGGATCGACGCCTTGTCGATGGCGCCGAGCTCGAGCACCGCGGGCCTCTTACGTCGTCTGCCCATTGCCCTGACTGTACGGCCCAACAGGTGTCTGACACCCGTCAGGGTGTCTGACACCGAGCGTTTCGACTCGCCGTGCCGGACACCAGATCGTCCGGCGGTACCGTCGTGACATGCGTACCGAACTGTTGATCGGCGGGG
>DASQTR010000245.1:0-5631 GCA_035641795.1 Ilumatobacter sp. | reverse complement strand
CCGCCTCGCGTGGTTCGGCTTCGGGCAGAAAGTCGGGTCGTGCGATCTCGGCGTACATGTCGCGGTGTACGCCGAGCAGGTGCCGCACTCGCGAGATTCGACGGCGCATCATCACCAGCCGCTCGAGAATGTTTTTGGCGTCGCCGCGCAGGGCCGCCTCATCGAGATCGTCGACCTCACGCTCGAGCGCCTCGGCGGCCGTGAAATAGGTGTCGAGATGCCAGTCGAGAATTTCGACGAGGAAGAGCGCCCCGGTGAGACGACCGATCGCGCGTTCATCCTGGATTCGCTTGAAGTGCTCATCGAGAAACGCGATGGCATCGACGTGCCAAGTCAGAACCCACCGCTTACCAACCAGAATGTGCAGAACAACAGGGGGCTCGGCAAGGTTCTCAGCGAGCGTCTGCACGCGCAACAGAATTCCGTCACCGAGTACCCGTGCGTCAGGTTCTGCGGCACAGATGTCAAGGGCATCGAGCACCGAGACGTCGAGCGCCAGAGCAGCGCCGATCCATCCTCGTTCGTCATCACTTGGCGCTTGCGCGTCGATCCACATCAACTCGTCGTCACGCACCTCGCGCGCGTCCCACGTTTCGAGGTCGACTGCTTCGTCGACGCCGTCGCTACGCGAAAGCAACGCCCGAGCGCTCATTGGAGCCTCACCGGCCTAGCAGCCGGCTGGAATCGAGAACTACGGGTCACACGCCGCGACGCCGGTAACCAAGGATGAACAAGACGAGAGCGATGATCGCCAGGATGATGAGGATGGTCCACAGCATGACGAGCCCTAGAGGGTGCTCAACCGATCACGAATCGCTTGCTCTTGCTCGCCGGTGCGCGTCTTGATCCGGCCAACCATTTCGTCGTACTCGCCCTCGGCGACATCGCAATCGTCGTCGGTCATGTCACCCCAGGCCTGCTTAACCTGGCCTTTGAATTGATCCCAGCGCCCATCCCACTTCTTCTGCCAACCGTTATCCATGAGGTGAACCTTCCTTTCCGGAGTAGCCGGTGCGAGCCGCACGGCTGCTCTGGAATACCCCCGATTCAGCGTCACAAACGCATCTCCGAGTTTTGTTGAAGTGGATAAAGAATGCGACGCGTTAGTCCCATTTTCGAGACTGGTGCACACTGGTCAAACCCAACGTGGCGTTCAACGACTGCGGAGCGACTCCCGTGCTGCGCTTCTACGCCGCTACACGGTCAATCGGCGACGATCTCGATCGGCACGGACGGGTCGTCGCGATCGCGCATGTCCTCCACGAGGCGAAGAAACCCGCGCACCGGACTGCTACCGAATCCTCGCCACACAAGCTGCTCGCCTTCGCGCGCCTCGTAGGCCACTACGCCGTCGCCGAGGTCGTTGTGGTGGATGGTAATTCTCGTGGTCATACCCACCGCCTTGCTTCTCCGGTGTGTGGCGGCAGACGCTCGCCGATCTGACTCAATCGGCGAGCGCCGGTGCCCCCGTTGTCAGCCCGTCGTCTCAACCACACGGGCCACTGACAAGATGCCCTCATCATCATGACGTACAACTGAATGACGGGCGTCAACGACGATTTATCGTGGGGGTGCGCTAAGGGATATGTGGCCACCCCGCCGGGAATGAGCGAACTCGAGGATCACAGCGAACCAGCCATCACGAACAGTTCACAGCGATGCCCAGACTGCGCGCACCTCGAGAGCGAGCACGAACTGACGCTCGTGTCAAGCCAGCACCATCGACGCTGCAACTCGCCAGCATGCTTCTGCTACGAACTGTCCGGTCCTCCGAAGCAAGCCAACTCGACGTGGCCCCGGATCGGCACACCCGCGTGAGCTTGTAGCCGATGCAGGCTGCGCCCCGAAGGGCGGCTCCTCCTGTTACGGATGACGGTCAGTCGCGCTCGACGCGGACCTCTTCTCGGCTGACGGGGACCTCGACGTTCTTCGTCTCGGTCACGACGTAGCGGGTGAGGCGGACGTCGTCGGCCTTGCGCTCGGTGCGGCCACCCTGCGACTCGCGCATGCGCTCGCTCATGCTCGGGGCGTCGAAGCGGAAGTCCTTGTCGGCGCGTGGCTCGCGGTAGACCTGGCCGTAGCCGAAGTCCCGATCCCGCATCGACCAGTCGTACCCGAAATGGGTCCACAGGTTGCGCTCAGCTTCCTTGGTGAGCGAACTGTAGTCGGGGTCGAAGCTGGGGGCGTCCTTGACCTGTTGCTTAAAGTAGTTCAGGACCAGGTGCCCCTGGGAGTCGGTGTGCGAAGACAGGATCGGGACCAGCGTGGTCTTCATGCCGAAGAAACCGGTCTTGACTGCCACCCATTCGGGTCGCTTGGTCACTTCGTCGTAGAAGATGTCGGTGATTTCACCGATCTTGTCACCGTTCGGGTCGTAGGCGTCGGTGCCTACCCAGTTCCCATAGCTCTGTCGGGTGGTCATGAGGATTCTCCTTTACTACACGCTGCCCAGTGGTCGTGGGCTATGTGTTCGCGTGTACAAACGCCTTCGAGGTGTCGGGAAAACGTTCACACGCCGACATTTCGTCGTTGTAGCGTCCTGCAGCCAATAGAGGGCTCACTTCGCCCAACGAGTGAATCGCCGCACCGAATGCCTGGATCGATCCGAGCTACCGACGGCTCGGCGAGAGACTCCAAACGGGTTGACGTCACGAGCAGAGGAAGTCGAGCGAACACTCGTCACGTGATCGTTGTCGCCGATCGAAACTCGTCGACGAAGGTCTGGCCGCGAACATGCCACACATGTCGACCAGATGCGCCGTTCGGTGCCTGCCCGCGGAGACGACAGGCGTTCTTATGCGCCTCGCGTTATGTGCCTTCGTCGGTTGCCGAACTGAATTGGAGGCGGCTCCGCCTTCGTGTTCACGTGCCGGCGCGGACGGCCTTCCATGGGCCGGTGATCGCGAAGGTGGTCGAGGGGCTCTGGATGTTGACGAAAAGCGTCGACCCATCGGGAGAGAAGTTTGCTCCGGCGAACTCGTTCTGATCGGGGTGCGCGTTGCGGGCGAACGCCCACATGATGCCCGTGCTTGGGTCGAGGTTGACGAGGTACTGCTCGCCGTCGCCGTCCTCGCACAGGAGCACGTCTCCCCACGGTGTGACCGTGATGTTGTCCGGGCTGTCGAAGACCGGGTGGGACACCGGGATGTAGCCGACCAACGTCGCCGTCGAGGCGCCGATGTCGAATGCCCAGATCTGTCCGTGATGCTCAACTCCGGCCACTTCCTCGAACGAGCAGGCGACATAGAGCAGGTCGTTCCCCCACCAGCAACCCTCGAACTTGGTGGATCGAGTGACGACGGCGTCGGAGAACTTCGAGCGCAGACCGGTGGTGTTGGGGTCGACCGGGCTCTGTTCCCACTCGATGCTCACAACGGCTCCGACCGTCGTCACCTCGCCGAGCCGGGCGAGTTTCGTACCGTTGCGGACCGCGCGCATCGCGAACACGGTGCCTCCGTTGCCGAGCGAGCCGTACGTCATCGCGGTGTCGTTCGGCACGAACTTGTAGAGCAGACCTGTCGAGCTGTCCTCGGTCATGTACGCAATGCTCGTGCTCGGATCGATCGCGACGGCTTCGTGGATGAAGCGACCCATCTCGGTGTACGGCGTGGCCGACGTCAGGTCGCCGAGCGGATCGACCTCGAAGATGTAGCCGTGGGGAACTCGGTTCACCGTAGTCTCGGTCTCTTCGCAGGTGAGCCACGTCCCCCACGGTGTCGGACCACCAGCGCAGTTGTTGAACGTGCCGGCCAGGCTCGGGACGATGCTCAGCACCGTCCCGGCGCGGTCGAGCAGGATCGTGCTGGTGCCGCCGCCAGACGCCGGATTGTAGGTCGGCACCGGTGCTCCCTGGAACGTGGTGGGCACGCGCTCGGCCAGTTCCGCCGCGCTCGCGCTCAACTCATGATTGAGCACGATCGCAGTGCAGTTGCGACCGACCGCGAAGCAGGCCGAGGCGTCAGCGTCGCCCGCCATCTTCTGTCCGTCGTCGTACGTAGTGAAACCGGTCGCCCAGCCGTCGCCGCCCTTCGCCAGCACCCTGTACTGGAATCCGGCCGGCAGGTCGAGCAATCCCGCCGGATCCGTCACAAGCGGGCCGAATCGATTCGGTCGGGCGCTCACTGGCCCGCTGATCAATCCCGATAGCCCGGGCCCGATGGCAATTCCGACACCGGTCAAGGCACTACTACGAAGGAGGTCACGTCGAGTCATGGTCATGGATCAGGACGGTAGGAAACCGACATGACTCACCGAGGACGCTCCAGGAATCCCGCGATGTACAACGCGTGAACGAAGCATTGCTAAAGCCGCATAACGGCGTTGACACGTTCACCGCCCAGGCGCACGCTGAACGCGAGCGGACCCAAGCAGTCGAACAGCAGCAACACCCGCGCGGTCACACCGAGGCGCCGTTCGGAGCGGCTGCTCGGTTCTGCTGGCGCGAAAGCGACTCGCCAAGGTGCTTTCGCTCGTGCAGAACCAAGCCACGAGTTGAGGTGGCGCGATTGTGCGTTGGGACGTCGCTTTCGCGCCAGCAGAACAAGTCGTCCTCGCCCGGCGTGCCAATGTTGATTGCGCTCGCCGAGCCGGCGTTCGGAGCGGATGCCCGCCTGTCGACGATGTGGTCGTTTGAGGCACCGCCAAGACACGGACCATGCACCAACGATGTACCTAGTCACCGGTAAGCAACGGGGAACAGCGGTCACCAACGGGGAGTCGCCGCAGGGTTATTGAGCAGGTAAATGACGTTTACCAGGATGGTCTTCGAGGCTGATCGTCGGGCTCATAACCCGAAAGGTCGCACCCGACGTACCTGGTTCATCGGCGACTTGGGTGACACACTCGACTGGGCGAGCGCCGTGATCTCGGGCGCTGACGCCGTGCGCTTCGTCTGACCGGCATTACTTGAACAACAGTCGTGCTTGGTTCAAGAGCTCGGCCTGGCGATGCCAGTCGCCCGCTACCAAGGTGAAGACGATGCGCTCCGCCCCGGCGGCGGCGAAGTCTGCGATGCGCGACGCAATCACATCGGGACCTCCTCGCAGCAACGTGGTCTCGGCGTGCTCGACGGGTATTCCGTAGACGCCATCGCCGTCGGTCAGCAGGTTCAGCACAGCATCGTCGTCGGGCATCGCGGGGTCTCCGTCGATCGCCACCATCACGCTCGCGGTGACCGACGGTGGTATGCGGCCGCTGCGAGCGGCAACCGCCCCGATCTCGTCGATCGCTGCCGCTGCTTCGGCCGGCGTGATCGGAACCAGCATCCACCCGTCGGCGTACTCGGCCGCTCGCCGCATCGCTGCGTGCGACATGCCGCCGACGAGGATCGGTGGCATCGTGACCGCGGGCGAAAGAGCAATCTCGTTTCCCGGCACCACCAGTGCCACCGGCTTCCCGGCGAGAAGGTCGGGCAGCACTCGCAGGAGCTCGTCCGTGCGACGACCGCGCTCGCGACGCGGCACACCGGCTGCCGACCACGATGCGTCATGCCGATCGCCGCCGACGCCGACGCCCAGAAGCAGCCGGTCACCCGAGACGTGCTGCAGCGAGGCGACCTGCTTGGCGATCCACACGGGTGCGCGCAGCGGGGCGATCAGGACACCGAGTCCCAGCCTGATCGTCGACGTCGCA
>DASQTR010000244.1:0-15209 GCA_035641795.1 Ilumatobacter sp. | reverse complement strand
GACGTCGTCTCCGAGGACACGGTGGCTGACGACACGGTGGCTGACGACACGGTGGCTGACGACGTGTCGGCCGATGCGCCCGTAGAGGACGTCGAGGTCGTCTCAGAAGAGGACGCGCTGGGCGTCCCGGAGTCCCCGGTTGTCGAGCAGGCAGAGGACGATCCCTGGACGCGTCCGGGGTCGTGGTACGTCGTGCACACCCAGTCCGGCTACGAGAAGAAGGTCACCGCCAACCTTCACGCCCGCATCCAGTCGATGAACATGGAGGATCAGATCTTCGAGGTCGTGATCCCCATGGAAGAGGTCGTCGAGTTCAAGAACGGCAAGAAGCAGAACGTCCAGCGCAAGGTGTTCCCGGGATACATCCTGGTGCGCTGCAACATGACCGATGAGTCGTGGTACTGCATCCGCAACACGCCTGGCGTCACCGGGTTCGTCGGCCAGAGCGATCGCGGCCAGAAGCCCACCCCGCTCGGCCGCCGCGACGTCCGCAACTTCCTGTCTGTCAAGGGCGGGGTCGCCGGTGAGCAGGCCGCACGCGCCAAGCCGAAGCTCGACTTCGAGGAAGGCGAGAGCGTCCGCGTGAAGGAGGGCCCGTTCGCCGACTTCCTCGGCACGATCGCCGAGATCAACGCCGATCACATGAAGCTCAAGGTGCTCGTCAACATCTTCGGCCGAGAGACCCTCGTCGAGATGGACTTCAGCCAGGTCGCCAAGCTCTGACCTGACGTTCGCTGCAAACAAGAGAGAAACACAGAACAATGGCAAAGAAGAGAGTCGCTGCGATCGTCAAGATCCAGATCCCGGCCGGCAAGGCCACACCGGCGCCGCCGGTCGGCACCGCGCTCGGACCGCACGGCATCGCCATCATGGACTTCGTGAAGGCCTACAACGCCGCCACCGAGGGCCAGGTAGGCACCGTCATCCCAGTCGAGATCACAGTTTTCGAGGATCGCTCGTTCACGTTCGTGCTCAAGACGCCTCCGACGCCAGTACTGATCCGGGAGAAGGCGGGCATCGCCAAGGCCTCCGGCACGCCCGGCAAGGGCGATATCGCGTCGATCTCGGAGGCCGACGTCGAGGAGATCGCCAAGATCAAGCTGCCCGACCTCAACGCCAACGATCTCGAGGCCGCCAAGCAGCAGGTCCGCGGCACCGCCCGCTCGATGGGCGTCGCAGTTTCATAACCACCAGTTCCATAACCACCCCGATCCGGCCCGGGACGACCTCGCCCGGGGGATCAGATCCACACGAGGGAGACAAAATGTCCGGCAAGAAATTCGCCGACGCCACGAAGCAGGTCGACCGTGACCGCTACTACGCCCCTAGCGAGGCCCTCGGCCTCGTCAAGCAGATGGCCACCGCCAAGTTCGACGAGAACGTCGACATCGCGTTCCGACTCGGCGTCGACCCGCGCAAAGCGGACCAGATGGTGCGCGGCACCGTCGCCCTGCCGTCAGGTACGGGCAAGGACGTCCGGGTCGCGGTGTTCGCCACCGGTCAGGCCGCCGAAGAGGCCCGCGCCGCCGGCGCCGACATCGTCGGTGCCGACGACCTCGCAGCCCAGATCGAGCAAGGCAAGATGGACTTCGACCTGACGATCGCGACCCCCGACATGATGCCGCTCGTCGGTCGCCTCGGCCGCACCCTCGGGCCGCGCGGGTTGATGCCGAACCCCAAGACGGGCACCGTCACAACCGATGTCGGCCGGGCCGTGACCGAGTTCAAGGGTGGCAAGGTCGAGTACCGCACCGACCGCTACGGCAACGTGCACGTGCCGCTCGGCAAGGTGAGCTTCGACCAGGAGAAGCTGGACGCCAACCTGAGGGCCGTGCTCGACGAGGTGCAGCGCGCCAAGCCGGCCGCCGCCAAGGGCCGCTACATCAGGAAGATCACGATCTCGTCGACGATGGGCCCCGGCGTCCGGGTCGACACCAACCGCCTCAAGCCCGACGCCGAGTAAGTAAACGCCCGGGGTTCCGGTAGCGTTCCCGACCTACATATCGGTTGCTCGCCGAAGACCGCTGGTCCATCGCAGATGGGTAATGGGTTCGCCCCACCAGCCGAGGTGCACGCTCCATCGTTCGAACGCTCGCCGTTGCTCGTGGTGCCCGCACTGCTGCGAGCCACGAGTTGCAACGAGAGGAGGTGTGCACTGAATGAGTGATAACGCGACGACCACCATGACGTCCGGTCGGCAAGCCCGCCCAGACAAGGTCAGCACCGTGGCAGAGATCGCCGCCAAGCTGGGTCAGGCGCAGGCCGTGTTCGTGTCCGAGTTCCGCGGGCTCAACGTCAAGCAGCTCGCCGGCGTCCGCAACGCGTTGCGCCCGGTTGGCGCCGAGCACGTGGTGTACAAGAACACGCTGGCCCGGATCGCCGTCCGCGACGCTGGCGTCGAAGGCCTGGAGGACATCCTCGTCGGCCCGACCGCCCTGACGTTCGTCACGGGTGACGTGGCCGGCGCCGCCAAGGCGCTGCGCGATTCGTCCAAGACGCTCCCCACGCTGGTCGTGCTGGGCGGCGTGCTGGGTGGCGTGCCCTTGTCCGCCGACGACGTCAACGCCCTCGCCGACCTGCCTTCCCGCGAGGAGCTGCTGGCGCGCATCGCCGGCGCCTTCCAAGCGCCGCTGGTCAAGACCGCCAGCCTGCTCTCGGCCCTCCCGCGCAAATTCGCGTACGGGCTGCAGGCCCTCATCGAGAAGCAGGCCGCGTAAGCCCCTGCTCACAATCCGATCGACGTTCTAGACAACCGACGATTCGAACGGTGCCGAAGACCGCACCGAGATCCCATCTGAAAACTGCGAAACATCTGAAGCAAGGAGAAACCACCATGGCTGCTACGAAGGAAGACATCCTCGATGCCATTTCCAACATGACCGTGATCGAGCTCAAGGAGCTGCTCGACGCGTTCGAGGAGAAGTTCGACGTCACGGCTGCCGCCCCCATGGCGGTTGCTGCCGTCGCCGGCGGCGGAGCTGCCGCGGCCGCCCCCGTCGAGGAGGAGAAGGACGAGTTCGACGTCATCCTCACCGGTGCCGGCGCCCAGAAGATCCAGGTGATCAAGGCCGTGCGGGAACTGACCAGCCTGGGTCTGAAGGAGGCCAAGGACCTCGTCGACGGCGCTCCCAAGCCCGTGCTCGAGAAGGCCGACAAGGCTGCTGCCGAGGCCGCCAAGGCCAAGCTCGAAGACGCCGGCGCCAGCGTCGAACTCAAGTGATCACCGCGCCGCGAGGCGCATGACGGGTCGAGCGAGCCCCGGGCAGCCGTCCGGGGCTCTTTCGCGAACGTCCAGCTGATGCCGTAATTGCTTGACACACGGCGCCGTTTTCCTTACGGTGTGCGCAATTCGGTGGCGAACGGCCGGGAGGCCGAGTCCGCCCCTACAAACGCATGTACCGCGACGGTTGACGATCTCGTGCCCGTCGGGATAGGATCGCCTGTCGCCGTGTCGTGCCTTTCCCCAACTCCGTTCGTCGGTGTTGTTTCGGCGCGCCCCGATTCGTGCGCTTCTTCCGCTTCCGACCCCGTGAGGTGACCCGTGGCTACCCGCTCCATTACCCGTGAGCGTTATTCGTTCGCCAACCTCGACGAGCCTCTCGAGCTCCCCGATCTGATCGCGATCCAGCGCGAGAGCTTCCGGTGGTTCCTCGAGGAGGGCCTCGCCCAGACGTTCCGCGACATCAGTCCGATCAAGGACTTCTCTGAGGCGCTCCAGCTCGAGCTCGAGTTCGACCCCTTCGACGAAGATTTGCGCCCGCCGCCCAAGTTCACGGTGGAGGAGTGCAAAGAGAAGGACATGACCTACAGCGCGCCGATCTTCGTTCGCGCCCGGTTCATGAACCGCAACACCGGCGAGATCAAAGAGCAGACGGTGTTCATGGGCGACCTCCCGACGATGACCGAGAAGGGCACGTTCATCATCAACGGCACCGAGCGCGTGGTCGTGTCGCAGCTCGTCCGTAGCCCGGGCGTGATCTTCGAGCCGGGCGAGCGCTATCGCCTCCGCAACCTGACCAAGCACCAGCTGGTCAAGGGCACGATCCACCCCTACCGCGGCGAGTGGATGGAGTTCGACGTCGAGCAGCGTCCCGGCAAGGACGTCACCTGCGGCACCCGGGTCGCCCGCAAGCGCCGGCTCGGCATCTTCACGCTGCTGCGCGCGCTGGGCTTCGACGAGGCCAACGCCCCCGGCTTCCTCGAGCGCTTCGTCTCCGAGTTCGACTTCCTCGAGGGCCAGTGGGACAAGGAGCGCGACGTCGCCCCCACGCAGGACGAGGCGCTCGTCGAGATCTACAAGCGGGCGCGTCCGGGCGAGCCGCCGACGGTCGAGTCGGCGCGCGCCTACTTCCGCAACGCCTTCTTCGAGAACCGCCGCTACGACCTGTCGCGGGTCGGCCGCTACAAGCTCAACCGCAAGCTCGGAGCCGAGGTCGCCAAGGTCGCCGAGCAGTTCGAGCTGCACGGCAAGGTCAACCAGCTCGGCGAGCCGTTGCTCGACCTGCCCGACGAGAGCCAGCACGTGCTCAGCCGCTGTGAGGTGCTCGCAGCTGTCACGTACATGCTCAACCTCGTCAAGCAGGAGCCTGGCTACCGCCTCGACGACCAGGACCACTTCGCCAATCGCCGCATCCGCAGCGTCGGCGAGCTGATCCAGAACCAGGTGCGCATCGGTCTCAGCCGCATGGAGCGCGTCGTACGTGAGCGCATGACCACCCAGGACGTGGAGGCGATCACACCGCAGACGCTGATCAACATCCGTCCCGTCGTGGCGGCGATCAAGGAATTCTTCGGCACGTCACAGTTGTCCCAGTTCATGGACCAGGTCAACCCGCTGTCGGGCCTCACCCACCGTCGCCGTCTGTCGGCGCTCGGTCCCGGCGGCCTTTCCCGTGAGCGCGCCGGATTCGAAGTTCGCGACGTGCACTTCTCGCACTACGGCCGGATGTGCCCGATCGAGACGCCCGAGGGCCCGAACATCGGCCTCATCGGCGGCCTGTCCACCTACGCCCGGGTCAACGAGTTCGGCTTCATCGAGTCGCCGTACCGCAAGGTCGAGAACGGCAAGGTCACCGGCGAGATCGTCTACATGGCCGCCGACGAGGAGGAGAACTACGTCGTCGCCCAGGCCAACACGCCGATCAACCCCGACGGCACGTTCCAGCAGAAGCGCGTCCTCGTGCGCCGCTCACCCCAGGCGGCGAGCCTCGACGACCTGCGCAAGATGCTCGAGCAGGAGAGCTTCTTCGGTGCCACCACCGACATCGGCTACGTCCCGCCCACCGAGGTCGACTACATGGACGTGTCGCCGAAGCAGATCGTGTCGGTCGGCACGGCCCTGATCCCGTTCCTCGAGCACGACGACGCGAACCGCGCCCTGATGGGCGCGAACATGCAGAAGCAGGCCGTGCCGTTGCTGCGCGCCGAGGCTCCGTACATCGGCACCGGCATCGAGAACCGCGCCGCCCGCGACGCCGCCGAGCTGATCCAGGCGGCCGACGACGGTGAGATCACCGAGGTCACCGGTTCGTCGATCACCGTCCAGTACAAGACGGTCGGCAAGCGCACCTACAAGCTGTCGAAGTTCCGTCGCTCCAACCAGGACACGTGCATCAACCAGCGGCCGATGGTCGTCGAGGGCGACACCGTCCGCAAGGGCGCGATCATCGCCGACGGGCCTTCCACCGACATGGGTGAGCTGGCGCTCGGCAAGAACCTGCTCGTGGCGTTCATGCCGTGGGAGGGCTACAACTTCGAGGACGCGATCATCCTCAGCGAGCGGCTCGTGAAGGACGACGTGCTGACGTCGATCCACATCCACGAGCACGAGGTCGACGCACGCGACACCAAGCTGGGGCCGGAGGAGATCACGCGTGACATCCCCAACCTGAGCGACGACATCCTCGCCGACCTCGACGACCGCGGCATCGTCCGCGTCGGGGCAGAGGTGGGCCCTGGCGACGTGCTCGTCGGCAAGGTCACCCCCAAGGGCGAGACCGAGCTCACGCCCGAGGAGCGCCTGCTGCGCGCGATCTTCGGCGAGAAGGCCCGCGAAGTCCGCGACACCAGCCTCAAGGTGCCCCACGGTGAGCAGGGCAAGGTCATCGACGTCAAGGTCTTCAACCGCGACGACGGCGACGAGCTGCCCCCTGGCGTCAACCAGCTGGTGCGCGTGTACGTCGCCCAGAAGCGCAAGATCTCGGTGGGCGACAAGCTCGCCGGCCGCCACGGCAACAAGGGCGTGATCTCCAAGATCCTCCCGATCGAGGACATGCCCTATCTCTCCGACGGCACGCCGGTCGACGTGATCCTCAACCCGCTCGGCGTCCCCAGCCGCATGAACGTGGGCCAGGTGCTCGAAGCGCACCTGGGTTACGGCGCCCGCTGGGGCTGGACCGACCCCACCTCTGGCAACCGCGTCGGCAAGGCACCGGTCAGCGGCACCGAGCGCAAGACCCGGCCCACCACCGATCCGGCGACATTCATCGCCACGCCGGTGTTCGACGGCGCCAAGTGGGACGAGGAGGACCGCTCCGGCAAGCACCCGACGATCCAGCAGATCTTCGAGGGCCTCAACCCCGAGGGCGCTCACGGTGAGCGCCTGATCGGCACCAACGGCAAGCTCACGCTGTACAACGGCCGCACCGGCGAGGCGTACGACAACCAGATCACCGTCGGCTACATGTACATCCTGAAGCTGGCCCACCTGGTCGACGACAAGATCCACGCCCGCTCGACGGGCCCGTACTCGATGATCACGCAGCAGCCGTTGGGCGGCAAGGCGCAGTTCGGCGGCCAGCGCTTCGGCGAGATGGAGGTGTGGGCGCTCGAGGCGTACGGCTCGGCCTACTGCCTCCAGGAGCTGCTGACAATCAAGTCCGACGACGTCCTCGGCCGCGTCAAGGTGTACGAGGCGATCGTCAAGGGCGACAACATCCCCGAACCCGGCGTGCCGGAAAGCTTCAAGGTGCTGATGAAGGAGATGCAGGCGCTCTGCATCAACGTCGAGGTGCTCGGCGACGACGGCCGCGAGATCGAGATGCGTGATCTCGACGACGAGGTCTTCCGCGCCGCCGAGGAGCTCGGCATCGACATCTCCCGTCCGGAGCGCGGCTCCGACGACGACGACCGCGACCGCGATCGCCAGCGCGTCACGCGCTGAACCGCGGCGATCCGAAACGTACGACAAGACGACTGACACGAGACAGGACACGAACGCAACATGCTCGACGTCAACATGTTCGAACAGCTCAAGATCGGGCTGGCCACCGCCGACGACATCCGCCTGTGGTCGCACGGTGAGGTGAAGAAGCCGGAGACCATCAACTACCGCACCCTTCGGCCCGAGAAGGACGGCCTCTTCTGCGAGAAGATCTTCGGACCGACCCGCGACTGGGAGTGCTACTGCGGCAAGTACAAGCGGGTGCGGTTCAAGGGCATCATCTGCGAGCGCTGCGGCGTCGAGGTCACAGGCTCCAAGGTCCGCCGCGACCGCATGGGCCACATCGAGCTGTCGGCTCCGGTCGTCCACATCTGGTACCTCCGAGGCACCCGCTCCTGGCTGGCCTACCTGCTCGCCGGCATCGAGCCCAAAGAGGAGCTGAAGGCCAAGCAGCTCGAGAAGGTCATCTACTTCGCCGCCAACCTCGTCACCTGGGTCGACGAGGGCAAGCGCCACGAGGACCTCTCCAGTCTCGAGGCGGAGTACCTCGCCGAGCGCGACGAGATCCGCAAAGAGCTCGAGCTCGCCATCGACCGTCGCTTCAAGGAGCTCGAGCAGGAGGCCGAGGCCGCCGAGTCGGAGGGCGTCGACACCAAGAAGCTGCGCCGCGACGCCGACAAGGAGATCGAGTCGCTGCGCGAGCGCTACAACGTCGAGCTCGAGCTGATCGAGCGGGCGTGGGACGAGTTCAAGAGCCTGCACTCGCGCAAGATCATCGAGGACGAGATGCTGTGGCGCGAGCTCCGCGACAAGTACGGCGACTACTTCGAGGGCGGCACCGGCGCCGATGCGATCAAGCAGCTGATCGACCGCATCGACTTCGACGAGGAGGAGCGCAAGCTCCGCGACGCGATCGAGCCGGGCCCCGAGTCCACGCGCAAGGCATTGTCGGCGCAGCGCCGCCAGAAGGCGATCAAGCGGCTGAAGATCGTCGCCTCCTTCAACCGGCGCGACGAGCACGGCCGTCGCACCAACGACCCCAAGGCGATGATCCTGGACGTCGTGCCCGTGATCCCGCCGGAACTGCGACCCATGGTCCAGCTCGACGGTGGCCGCTTCGCCACCTCCGACCTCAACGACCTGTACCGCCGCGTCATCAACCGCAACAACCGCCTGAAGCGGCTGCTCGATCTCGGTGCCCCCGAGATCATCGTCAACAACGAGAAGCGCATGCTCCAGGAGGCCGTCGACGCGCTGTTCGACAACGGCCGCCGCGGGCGCCCGGTGACGGGCCCGGGTAACCGTCCCCTCAAGTCGCTGTCCGACATGTTGAAGGGCAAGCAGGGCCGGTTCCGCCAGAACCTGCTCGGCAAGCGTGTCGACTACTCGGGCCGCTCGGTGATCGTTGCCGGGCCGACGCTCAAGCTGCACCAGTGCGGGCTGCCCAAGTTGATGGCGCTGGAGCTCTTCAAGCCGTTCGTCATGAAGCGTCTCGTCGACCTCGAGTTGGCGCAGAACATCAAGACCGCCAAGCGCATGGTCGAGCGCCGCCGCCCGCAGGTGTGGGACGTGCTCGACGACGTGATCAAGGAGCATCCGGTGCTGCTCAACCGGGCGCCGACGCTGCACCGCCTCGGGATCCAGGCGTTCGAGCCGGTGCTCGTCGAGGGCAAGGCGCTGCAGATCCACCCGCTGGTGTGCACGGCCTTCAACGCCGACTTCGACGGCGACCAGATGGCCATCCACGTGCCGCTGTCGGCGGAGGCCCAGGCCGAGGCGCGCGTGCTGATGCTGAGCGCCAACAACATCCTGTCGCCGGCGTCGGGACGTCCGATCGTGACCCCCAGCCAGGACCTGATCATCGGCGGGTTCTACCTCACCGAGCAGGTCGACGGCTCGAAGGGCGAAGGCCGTGTGTTCCGTCACCTGTGGGAGGCGATCCGCGCCTACGACGAGGGGGCGCTCGAGCTGCACGCGTCGATCAACCTCCGGCCGCCGCGCATCGAGCCGCACACGACCACGCTCGGCCGGGCGCTGTTCCAGGAGGCGTTGCCCGCCGACTACGCCGAGCGTTTCGGTTACATCGACGCGACGATCAAGAAGCGCGAGATGGGCGTGATCGTCGAGCGCCTGTCCGACAACTACCCGACCGCCGAGGTCGCCGCTGCGCTCGACCGGATCAAGAACCTCTGCTACCGGTATGCCACGCAGTCGGGTCTCACGGTCTCGATCGACGACGTCCGCACGCCGAAGAAGAAGCGCGAGCTGCTCGACAACTACGAGGAGCAGGCAGAGAAGGTCGAGAACCAGTTCCGCCGCGGCATCATCACCGACGGCGAGCGCCGCCAACAGGAGGTCCGCATCTGGACCGACGCCACCAAGGACGTCCAGGACGCGATGGAGGTCGAGTTCAAGTCACAGCGCTTCAACCCGATCGACATGATGGTCGGCTCCGGCGCACGCGGGAACATGACGCAGATGCGTCAGATCGCCGGCATGCGCGGCCTCGTGGCCAACCCCCGCGGCGACATGATCCCGCGACCGATCAAGTCCAACTTCCGTGAGGGTCTCGAGACCCTCGAGTACTTCATCGCCACGCCGGGCGCCCGCAAGGGCCTCGTCGACACGGCGCTGCGGACCGCCGACTCCGGCTACCTGACGCGCCGTCTCGTCGACGTCGCCCAGGAGCTGATCGTGCGCGAGGAGGACTGCCGGACCACGCTCGGCATCCGCATCAACGCCATCCAGCCCGACACCTCCAGCCGGCGCAACTACCTCGAGACCAAGCTGTTCGGACGAGCGCTGCTCAACGACATCACCTTGTCCGACGGCCGGACGCTCGAGAGGAACACGCTGATCGGCGACGACGAGCTCGCCGTGCTACGCGACGACCCGGCGATCGATCAGGTGCGAGTGCGGTCTGTGCTCACCTGCGACGCCGAGCTCGGCGTGTGCGCCCTCTGCTACGGGCGCTCGTTGGCAACCGGCAAGTCGATCGAGCTGGGCGAGGCGGTCGGCGTCATCGCCGCGCAGTCGATCGGCGAGCCCGGCACGCAGCTCACGATGCGCACCTTCCATACCGGTGGCGTGGCCGGCAAGGACATCGCCGGCGGTCTGCCTCGCGTCGTCGAGCTGTTCGAGGCGCGCACGCCCAAGGGCGCGGCGCGCCTTGCGCGGGCCACGGGTGTGTTGCGCCTCGGCGAGGACGAGGGGAAGGGCATCCCGGTCTCGGTCGTCGACGAGCAGGGCGAGGAGCACGAGATCGTGCTGCCGCTCGGCGCCCGTCCGAGGGCCGAGGTCTTCGACGGCATGGACGTCAAGGCCGGCGACCCGATCACCGACGGTCCCTTCGACCCCAAGGAGCTGATGGAGATCAAGGGCATCCGCGAGACGCAGGTGTATCTGGTCGACGAGGTCCAGAAGGTCTACCGCGACCAGGGTGTGTCGATCCACGACAAGCACATCGAGCTGATCGTGCGCCAGATGACCCGCCGCGTTGGTGTCCAGGAGCCGGGCGACACCGAGTTCCTGCCGGGTGAGCGGGTCGACGCCAAGCGCTTCCGCGACACGAACCGTCACATGGTCGAGGAGAGCCGGCGTCCCGCCGAGGGGCGGCCGGAGATCATGGGCATCACGAAGGCGTCGCTGGCCACCGACTCGTGGCTGTCGGCGGCTTCCTTCCAGGAGACCACGAGGGTGCTCACAGAGGCCGCCATCGACGGCAAGTCCGACGGTCTGATCGGACTCAAGGAGAACATCATCATCGGCAAGCTGATCCCGGCCGGAACCGGCATGATGCGCTACCGCGAGTTCGACATCGCGGCTCCCGACTACGAGCCGATGACGTACTACTCGAGCGACGCCGAGGACGATCCGGCGGCGTTCCTCGCCAACCTGCACGGCACCTACGACAGCGAAGTCGGAGTCTGAATCGTGGTGTGAGGGCGCGGGCGAGCAGCGATGCTGCCCGCCCGCGCTCGACCACCGGGTTGTTAGGTTGCCCGCCGGGGCCATAACATTGCAGGGTCCTGCGCACGGGTGCGTCGTGCATCGCAGGCACACAGTTCGTCAACGAATGAGGTTCGCCGCGTGCCCACCATCCAGCAGCTCGTCCGTCAGGGCCGGAGCTCGAAGTCCAGCAAGACCAAGACCCCGGCGCTGAAGGGATCGCCCCAGCGTCGCGGCGTGTGCACTCGCGTGTACACCACCACCCCCAAGAAGCCCAACTCCGCGTTGCGCAAGGTTGCCCGCGTGCGCCTGTCGAGCGGGGTCGAGATCACGGCCTACATCCCGGGCGAGGGCCACAATCTCCAGGAGCACTCGATCGTGCTCGTCCGCGGCGGCCGCGTTCGCGATCTTCCGGGCGTCCGTTACAAGGTCATCCGCGGCGCGCTCGACTCGGCCGGCGTGAAGAACCGCAAGCAGGCCCGTAGCCGGTACGGCGCCAAGAAGGACAAGTGAGCCATGCCTCGTAAGGGTCCCGCTCCCCGGCGCGAGCTGGTCGCCGATCCGATCCACCGTTCGGTGCTCGTCACCCAGCTGATCAACAAGGTGATGCTGCACGGCAAGCGCAGCGTCGCCGAGAAGATCGTGTACGACGCGATGGCGTCGATCGCCAAGAAGACCGGCGACGATCCGCTCGACACCGTGAAGCGCGCGGTGGACAACGTCAAGCCGCCGCTCGAGGTGCGCAGCCGCCGCGTGGGCGGTGCGACGTACCAGGTTCCGGTGGAAGTTCGGCCGCGCCGGGCGACGACCCTGGCGATCCGCTGGATCGTCGACTTCAGCCGGGCCCGTCGTGAGAAGACGATGGCCGACTGCCTCGCCAACGAACTGATGGACGCCGCCAACGGTCTGGGCGCGGCGATGAAGAAGCGCGACGACATGCAGAAGATGGCCGAGTCGAACAAGGCCTACGCCCACTACCGCTGGTAATCGGCCCCATCCCTTCGAGACCGGCCCGCCCGTCACCCGTGACCGGCGGGCCGTTTCGCGAGGCACGGTCCATCTAGCGTGGTTGCGGAGCGTGAACTAGTTTGCGCTGCGGGTGGACCGACCGGGAAGGTGAACACATGAACGTCCAGTCGATCATCGGGGGCAAGAGCCCGGTGGTGGCCACGATCACGCAGACGGCGACGCTGCGCGACGCGATCGATCAGCTGACCGAACGCCGGATCGGGGCCCTCGTCGTGTCGGGCGACGGCAAGGCGATCGAGGGCATCATCTCCGAACGCGACATCGTGCGCGCGGCTTCGGCGAGCGGCCCGAGCGCGCTCGAGGGCAGCGTCGGCTCGGTCATGTCGACCGACGTCGTCACGTGCTCGGCCGGCGACGGGGTCGACCGGCTGATGGCGTTGATGACCGAGCGGCGGATCCGTCACCTGCCCGTCGTCGACGAACGCGGTCAGCTGGCCGGGATCGTCTCGATCGGCGACGTCGTCAAGGCCCGCCTGTCCGAACTCGAGCAGGAGAACCACGCACTCGCCGAGTACCTCACCGGCCGTTGACAATGGTGGGCTCGTCGGCCCTTCGGTTCTCCCCGCGCCGCTGTCCGCCTGGTCGCTGGCGCTTCCCTCGACGGCTCTGGGTGTCAAAGTCCGACGGATTCGCCAGTCCGTACTGATTTAGCTAGCGACAAGCTCGACGCGGTTGTGGCCCCGGTACACTGGCCGATCGTGTTCTGGCCCGGTAGCGGGCCGCAGCCCCTTGAGAGTTCGACCGAAGAAGACGGAAGTGATCTGACGATGGCCAAGCGTGAGTTCCCCCTCGAGCGCACCCGCAACATCGGCATCATGGCCCACATCGATGCCGGCAAGACCACGACGACCGAGCGCATCCTCTACTACACCGGGAAGAACTACAAGATCGGCGAGGTCCACGACGGCGCGGCGACGATGGACCACATGGTTCAAGAGCAGGAGCGCGGCATCACGATCACGTCGGCGGCGACGACCTGCATCTGGAACGACCACCGCGTCAACATCATCGACACGCCAGGCCACGTCGACTTCACGATCGAGGTCGAGCGCTCGCTGCGGGTGCTCGATGGCGCCGTCACCGTCTTCGACTCGGTGGCCGGTGTCGAGCCGCAGACCGAGACCGTCTGGCGTCAGGCCAACAAGTACGGCGTGCCGCGCTTCTGCTTCGTCAACAAGATGGACCGGATCGGCGCCAACTTCTACCGCACGGTCGAGATGGTCGAGTCGCGCTTGCAGGCCAACCCGCTCGTCGTGCAGCTCCCGATCGGCAGCGGCGGCCCCGAATCGAACGAGCCGTTCGTCGGTCTGATCGATCTCGTCCGCAACATCGCCCTCGTGTGGCGCGACGAGGAGCTCGGTGCCAAGTGGGACGAGGTCGAGATCCCGACCAACATGGCTGCCCAGGCCGCGGAGTACCGCGAGCACCTGCTCGAGACGATCGCCACAGAGGACGAGCACCTCATGGAGAAGTACCTCGGTGGTGAGGAGCTGACCGTCCCCGAGATCAAGGCCGCGATCCGCAAGGGCACGATCGGGCTCGACTTCGTGCCCATCCTGTGCGGCTCGGCGTTCAAGAACAAGGGTGTCCAGCCGATGCTCGACGCGGTCGTCGACTACCTGCCGTCGCCGCTCGACATCCCGCCGGCCCAGGGCACCAACCTGCGCGGCGACGAGGACGTCCTGCGCGGCCCGGACGACAAGGAGTTCGCGGCGCTGGCGTTCAAGATCGTGTCCGACCCGTTCGGCAAGCTGACGTACTTCCGCGTGTACTCGGGTGAGGTGGCCAAGGGCGAGGAGGTCTACAACTCGACCAAGGAGAAGCGCGAGCGGCTCGGGCGCATTCTGTTGATGCACGCCAACCAACGCGAAGACCTGGACGTGGCGATGGCCGGTGACATCGTCGCCGGGCTCGGTTTCAAGGATGTCACCACCGGCGACACGCTGTGCGACCGCCAGCACCCGGTGGTCCTCGAGCGGATGGTGTTCCCCGAGCCGGTGATCCACGTCGCCATCGAGCCCAAGACCAAGTCCGACCAGGACAAGCTCGGCAAGGCGCTCAAGTCGCTCTCCGACGAGGATCCCACGTTCCGCGTCCGCACCGACGAGGAGACCGGCCAGACGATCATCTCCGGCATGGGTGAGCTGCACCTCGAGGTGCTGGTCGACCGCATGGTTCGCGAGTTCAACGTCGAGGCGACGGTCGGCAAGCCGCAGGTCGCCTATCGCGAGACGGTGACGAAGAAGGTCGAGTCGGTCGAGTACCGGCACATCAAGCAGTCGGGTGGTTCCGGCCAGTTCGCGGTCGTCAAGCTGACGATCGAGCCCAACCCGGGCCAGGGCTACGAGTTCGTCGACGCCATCCATGGCGGGCGCATCCCGCGCGAGTACATCAACCCGACGAACCAGGGCATCCAGTCGGCGCTCGAGTCCGGGGTGCTCGCCGGCTACAGCATGGTCGACGTCAAGGTGTCGCTTGTCGACGGTCAGTACCACGACGTCGACTCGTCGGAGATGGCGTTCAAGATCGCCGGCCAGATGGGCTTCAAGGAGGCCGCCGGCAGAGCTTCGCCGGTGCTGCTCGAGCCGATCATGGCAGTCGAGGTGGTCACTCCGGAGGACTACATGGGCGACGTCATCGGCGACCTCAACAGCCGCCGCGGGCGCATCGAGGGCATGGAGGCCAACGGTAACGTCCAGCAGATCCGCGCCCAGGTGCCGCTGTCGGAGATGTTCGGCTACGCCACCGATCTGCGCTCGCGCACCCAGGGCCGCGCCACGTACACGATGCAGTTCGCCCAGTACCACGAAGTACCGGCGACGATCTCGGCCGAGATCGTCAAGCGGGTGCGCGGCGAGTGATCGCCGCCGCGCCGATCCACATCACACCAATCCCAACAACCGGACCAACCGAGAAACGTCGAGGAGACAGCAATGGGTAAGGCGAAGTTTGAGCGGACGAAGCCGCATGTGAATATTGGGACGATGGGTCATATTGATCATGGGAAGACGACGTTGACGGCGGCGATTTCGAAGACGTTGGCGGAGCGTGGGTTGGCGTCGTATACGCC
>DASQTR010000243.1:0-3340 GCA_035641795.1 Ilumatobacter sp. | reverse complement strand
TCAACAGCGGCGACTGACACCGAGGATCAACCTCGAAACCCCACCACGCCGCGGGGCACGGCCGCCCACTCGTTCCCATATCAACACACACGCATGAGCGCAGCGGATTTATGCACACCGAGCAAGAAAAACCAGAATGCCACCGTCCACACGAGGCAGCGCCGAACTGCCGTTAGGTACGTGACAGGGCACTCGTAATCGGGCGCTCGGCGCTACCCAGCTCCCGGCCTGGACGCAATGGCTGGACTGACGGCAGACGCCGAGAACGTACAGTCACGAGATGGCGACATCGCTTGATGACTTCGTTCGCAACCTGCCGAAGGCCGAGCTGCACGTCCACATCGAGGGCACGCTGGAACCGGAGATGATGTTCGCGCTCGCCACCCGGAACGGAATCACACTGCCGTATGCCACGCTCGACGAGGTCCGGGAGGCGTACTCGTTCGCCGACCTGCAGTCGTTCCTCGACGTCTGCTACGCCGGGGCGGCGGTGCTGCGCACCGAGCGCGACTTCGACGAACTGATGACCGCCTACTTGCGCCGCGCTACCGCCGACGGGGTGCGGCGGGCCGAGATCTTCTTCGATCCGCAGACCTACGCGAACAATGGCGTTGGCTTCGACGTCTTCATGCCAGGGTTCTTGTCCGCGATCGAGCGTTGTCATAGCGATCTCGGCATCGACAGCGCGTTAATCATGTGCTTCCTCCGCCACCTCCCGGTCGAGTCGGCACTCGACACGTTCGAGGCGGCGGAGCCGTACCTCGAACGATTGCTCGGCGTCGGACTCGACAGCTCGGAGCTCGGCCACCCCCCGAGGGATTTCGAGTTGGTGTTTGACCGTGCTCGGGCGGCCGGGCTGCACACCGTTGCCCACGCCGGCGAGGAAGGACCTGCCGCCTACGTGTGGAGCGCCCTTGACCACCTCGGAGTGGAGCGGATCGATCACGGCGTGCGTGCTGCTGACGACGACGCGCTGATCGCCAGGCTGGTCGACTCGGGCGTGCCCCTCACCATGTGCCCGCTGTCGAACCTCGCCCTCGGTGTGGTCGGGCGGCTCGAGGACCACAACCTCAAGGCGATGCTCGATCGCGGCGTGAAGGTGACCATCAACTCCGACGACCCGGCGTATGACGGTGGCTACATTCTCGACAACTACATCGCAACCGCTCAGGCGCTCGACCTGTCGCGAACCGATCTCGTCAGGCTGGCGTCCAACTCGATCGAGGCCAGCTTCGCCCCGGAGGCGGACAAGGCTGCGTGGCTGGCCGAGCTGGCGGTCGTGGCGTCGACAGGGTGAGTCCCCGCCTCAGGCGAGGGCTGTAAGGAGCACGCATAACTGCCGCTCGGTACTCGACAGACTGTGCGTCTGGTGGGCACGCTGTCTCCGATGGACGACGCCGAACGAGCGCGGAGCCGACGCGTTGCTCGGTCGCGTCTCGTGCTGATAGTCGTCGCACTCGCCGTCACCGCGCTGCTCATCGTGATCGTCGTCGGCGCTCGCCGGACCGTAACCCACGACGAGATCGGGCAGCCGAGTCTCACGCACGCTGGCTGGGCCAATCGGTAGCGCCGATCTGCCTGATGTTCGGATCGGCGCGGTCGCGCTTCAGCGCTCGACAATTCGCCGAGCACTCTCTGTGCCGCTTGGCCGTGTCCGTGAATCGCGCAGCGCTGCGCGTGTGACTTTGGTCACTGTTGATTGTCCATTGAGTACCCTGGCGTACCCCTGCGTACTTCCACGTACCTTGGCGTACCGGACCGTTGCTCGAGCCGGCCCTTGGTCGGTCTTGTCAGGTAAATGACATGGGTGTAAGTCGGATCCATGATGGATGCGCCCGACGTGTTGGGGGTGCCGGCAACGCTGTTGTTGACGATCGAGGAAGCGGGCCGGGTGCTGCGCATCGGACGATCGTTGGCGTACCAGTTGGCGCACGAGTACGAGGCCTCCGGCGGCTTCTCCGGGCTCCCGGTGATCCGTTTTGGCGGCTGCCTGCGAGTGCCGCGGTGGGCGCTGCTCGAGTTGGTGTTGACCGGCCGCGTCGTGCGCCTATGCGATGCCGACGTGCCCGTCGAGGACGCCCGTGTCGTCTGACGCCGAATGGTGCTTGCTGCTCGCGGCCGAGTCCCTCCAGTTGCGCCGGCTGCTGGGTCCGACGGCATGGGCCGTGTTCGAGGAGCTCCTCCTCGTTTGGACGTCGACGTCGCATGGACGGCAGGCGTCGATGTCGATGCGCTCGCTCGCACAGCGACTCGGCCTCGCCAAGGACACCGTCGCTCGGGCGTTGACCCGGCTGCGGCGAGCCGGGCTGGTGACGCCGATTCAGTCACCTCGGCCGGTGTGTTCGCCGCCGGCAGCTATCTCCTAACAATTCCCGACTCGATCGCAATCCAAGCCGTCTCACCCCTGACGCGCGCGAGCACACGGTCGCGTTCGCCGCAGCCGCGCGGCTCACAACTGGCCTTGGCGATCGACGCCTGATCGGACCACCCCGATGATGACCACCACCCGATCGCTCACGACTTCCAAGGACAGACAGGTGCCCGCGGGTTGGTGGGACTGACGATGTTGCGGGTGACGACTCTTTACGCCCACACTGCGGCGGCGACGGCGGCGTACTACACGCGCTACCTGACCCACGCAGACGGCGAGCAACCGGGCCGATGACCGGCGGCCAGGCCGGCCTGCTCGGTCTATCGGGTGAGGTCACTACCGAGCAGTTGGAGTTGTTGTTGGAGGGCTGTGACCCGATCACTGGGTCGCGGCTCGGCTATGCACTTGTCGACCGCGTCACCACCTCCGGCAAGGTCGTGCATGCCGTCGCCGGATTCGATGCGACGTTGTCGGCGCCGAAGTCGTTGTCGGTGTGGTGGGCTCTGTCGGGCGACGAGGGATTGGCGGAGTGTCATGACGTCGCCGCAGCCGCGGTCGTCGATTGGGTCGAGCGTTACGGATCGACGACCCGCATCCGTTGCGACGGGCGCCGCCTGCACCCCGACTCGCACGGTCTCACGGTGGCGGTGTTCCGTCAAACCACCAGTCGGCTCGATGATCCGCAGTTGCATTCCCATGTCGTGATCTCGGCCAAGGTCCAGACCGACGACGAGCGTTGGCTGGCGCTCGACGCTCGCACGTTGAAGAACTTCCAATGTGCATTGGGCGGTCTGTATCAGTCGGTGCTGCGAGCCGAGCTGACGTCGAGGTATGGCGTGTTGTTCGGTGAGATCGACCATGGTCGGGCCGAGATCGCCGGCATTCCAGGCCAAGCTGGCCGAGTTCCACAGCCGTGAGGGACGCGACCCGACGCCCAAGGAACGCGGCGCCCTTGGTCGTGAAGCAGCC
>DASQTR010000242.1:0-3078 GCA_035641795.1 Ilumatobacter sp. | reverse complement strand
AGTCGCTCCGAGTCGATCCTCCTCGCCGACATCTCCACGGAACGGGTGGCAGAAATCCGCGAACACTTCCGTTTCCTGCCCGACCGCCGCTAGCTCACACGGCGAGCCGGAGCCCTATACAGCTAGTCGATGTCGAACTGGACGCCTTGTGCCAGTGGGAGCGCGGTCGAATAGTTGATCGTGTTCGTGGCGCGGCGCATGTAGGACTTCCATGCGTCGGAACCCGACTCACGACCGCCGCCGGTCTCCTTCTCGCCGCCGAAGGCACCGCCGATCTCGGCACCCGAGGGGCCGATGTTGACGTTGGCGATGCCGCAGTCGCTCCCGGCCGCCGACAGAAAGCGCTCCGCCTCCCGCACGTCGAGTGTGAACACCGACGAGGCCAGCCCCTGCGGCACGTCGTTGTGGATCGCGATCGCTTCGTCGAACTCGTCGTAGGGCACGGCGTAGAGGATCGGTGCGAACGTCTCTGTGCGCACGACATCGGTCTGCAGGGGCATCGCCACGATCGCGGGGCGGGCGTAGAAGGCGTCGGCCGCCTCATCGGCAAGCACACGCTCCCCTCCTGCTAACACGGTGCCGCCGTCGTTGCCCGCGGCAGCCAGGGCCTTCTGCATGCGCTCGAACGCGGCGCCGTCGATCAGCGGGCCCACCAGCGTGCCGTCGGTGAGCGGGTCGCCGATCGGCAACGACGTGTAGGCACGGCTGATCCGCTCGACGAGCTCGTCGTGGACGGAGCGGTGGACGATCAGCCGGCGCAGGCTTGTGCAGCGCTGGCCGGCAGTGCCGGCAGCGGAGAACACGATGCCGCGCAGGGCGAGGTCGAGGTCGGCCGTGGGAGCAACGACCGCGGCGTTGTTGCCGCCGAGCTCGAGGATCGCCCGCCCGAAGCGGGCGGCTACGACCGGCGCCACGGTGCGGCCCATCGCCGTCGAACCGGTGGCGGACACGATCGGCACGCCTTCGTGCGCCACGAGCGCGGCACCGACGTGGCCGCCGCCCAGCAGCACCTGTGAGATGTCTGCCGGAGCGCCGGCGTCTTCGGCAGCCCGCGCGATCAGCGCCTGGCAGGCGAGCGCCGTCAGCGGCGTCTTGTCGCTCGGCTTCCAGATCACCGGGTTGCCACAGACGACGGCAAGTGCGGTGTTCCACGACCAGACGGCGACGGGAAAGTTGAAGGCGCTGATGACACCGACCGGCCCCACTGGGTGCCACGTCTCCATCAACCGGTGCCCGGGCCGCTCGGAGGCGATCGTCAGCCCGTGCAGCTGGCGTGAGAGCCCCACCGCGAAGTCGCAGATGTCGATCATCTCCTGCACCTCGCCGAGCCCCTCGGAGCGGATCTTGCCGGCCTCGATCGAGACCAGTTCACCGAGCTCGGCCTTGTGCTCCCGCAAGAGCTCGCCGAAGCGCCGGATCACATCTCCCCGCGCCGGTGCGGGCGTGTCACGCCATACCGCGAAGGCGGCGGTCGCGCGCTCGACGGCGGCGTCGACATCGCCCGCCCCGCCGGCGGCACCGAGCGATCCGCCGGTGATCGGTGTGCGCGCCGCCTGGTCGCCCTTTCTCATCGAGGCGCCACAAGCTGTGAGGAGCGCGGTGGCGCGATTGGTCAGCTGATCGTGGGACGGCAGTGTCGTCATGGTGCAGTCCTACCGCAATCCGGCAGCGACCGCCTCGCAGGCGTCGGCGACGATCGCCAGCGCGGAGTCGGCCTGGGCGGCACTGACCACGAGTGGCGGCGCGATGCGGACGGAGCGCTGGCCGCACGTGAGGACGAGCAGGCCGCGCTCGAAGCAGGCCTGTTCGACCGCTTCGGCCGTGTCGTGGTCGGTGACGTCGAACCCGATCATCAGCCCCCGACCGCGGACACCGGAGATCATCGGTTGCCGATCGGCGAGGGCGCGCAGGCCGGCCAGGATGTGATCGCCCATGCGCTCGGCGTTGGCCGCCAGGCCGCCCTCCACGAGGTCGAGTGTTGCCAATGCCGCGGCGCAGGCAACCGGGTTCCCACCGAACGTCGATCCGTGCTTGCCGGCCGTCCAGTGCATGATGTCGTCCCGCGCGATCAGCGCCGCCAATGGCAGCCCGTTGGCGAGGCCCTTGCCGACGGTGATCATGTCGGGGACGACACCGTCGTGCTCGCACGCCCACAGCCGCCCGGTGCGCCCGACGCCCGACTGCACCTCGTCGGCCACGAGCAGGATGCCGTGCTCGTCGCACAGCCCGCGCAGATCGGCGAGCCAGCCTGCTGGCGGCACGACGTAGCCGCCCTCGCCCTGGATCGGCTCGACGAACACAGCGGCGACGTCGCTCGGCTCGGTCATGCGTTCGAACAGCACGGATTCGATGTACTCGGCACCGGTGACGTCGCCGTCGTAGGCGAACGGCGCGTGGTAGCTGCCGGGCGTGACGATGCCGAAGCCGCTGCGGTACTTGGCCTTCGACGACGTCAACGACAACGATCCGAGTGAGCGACCGTGGAACCCGCCGTAGAAGGCGATCACGTTCGGGCGGCGCGTGTGGTAGCGGGAGAGCTTGAGCGCCGCCTCGACCGCTTCGGTGCCTGAGTTGGCGAGGAACGTGCGCGCGTCCGGCATCGGCGCCGACTTCGACAAGCGCTCGCAGAGCTCGGCGTACACCGGGTGGTAGAAGTCGGACGAGCAGTAGTGCAGGCAACGCTCGGCCTGGGCAGTGATCGCCTGGGTGACGGCGGGATGGGCGTGGCCGGCGGCGTTGACGGCGATCCCTGCGTTGAAGTCGAGGAATCGGTTGCCGTCGACATCCTCGAGCACCGCGCCCCCGCCACGCGCGACGACGAGCGGATACACGCGGGTCAGCGACGGGCTGGTGACGCGTTGGTCGCGCTCGATGACAGTGCGCGCAAGGGGACCGGGCAGTTCGGTCGTGATCCTGGGCGCGGTCTGCGCCGCCAGCTCGGCGGTGCTGAGCGGCGTGTCGGTGACGGAAGCGCTCATGGGACTCCTTGCGTCGTGTCGGGGCGGGGTGTCGGGGCGGGGTGAAGGCGGGGTGTCGGGTGGGGTATCGGCGGTGTTGCGTGTCCGGTGCCGGGAGGAA
>DASQTR010000241.1:0-11369 GCA_035641795.1 Ilumatobacter sp. | reverse complement strand
GTGGCGCGAGCAGGTGGCCCGCGACAAGCGGGCCGCCTTCCGTGACGACACCTACTGGGGGCGACCTGTGCCGGGCTTCGGCGACCGGGCGGCACGGATACTCGTGCTGGGGCTGGCCCCCGCCGCCCACGGCGCCAACCGCACGGGGCGGGTCTTCACCGGCGACCGCAGCGGCGACTTCCTGTTCCGCGCCATGCATCGAGCCGGGCTGGCGAACCAGCCCACGTCCATCGCCGCAGGCGACGGGCTACAGCTCACCGGTGCGTGGATCACGGCAGCGGTGAAGTGCGCCCCGCCGGGCAACCAGCCGTCGACGGCCGAGCGCGACGCCTGTGCTCCGTTCCTGGCGCGGGAGCTCGACCTGCTGACCGACCTGCGCGTGGTCGTGTGCCTCGGGGCGTTCGGCTACGAAGCAGCGTGCCGGCACCTGGGCGTCGCACCCCGCCCACGCTTCGGGCACGGCATCGAGGTCCCGCTCGACGGCGGGCTGACGCTGGTGTGCTCGTTCCATCCCAGCCAACAGAACACCTTCACGGGGCGGCTGACCGAGAACATGCTCGACGCCGTGTTCGCCCGCGCAGTAGCGCTGTCGTCGTGACTCGTGGCGCACACGGCGCCGTAGGCCGTGTGGTGTGCAGACCCACGATGTTCCCGTAGCCTCGGGGTGCTGTGAAGACACGCCTCGGCCCTCGTTCGCTGCTCGCCGGAGCGGCATTGATCGCCGTGCTCACGGCCTGCGGAGCCGCTGCTCCGCCGGCACGCGAGCTCGCCGACGAGATGATCGACACGCTCGAGGACGACGGTGTGCCGGTCAGCGACGAGATCAAGGAATGCATGCATCGCAAGGTCGACGAGTTCGCGCTCACCGAGGCGGAGTCGACGGGCTTCGAGAACCTCGACGACGTCGCCAACAAGGCCGACGAGGGGAACGAGCAGGCCAAGCTCATCATGGCGCGCTTCGAAGCCGAGCTCGCCTCCTGCAACCCGTAAGTCAGACGCCAGAGGGCGCCGGCGCGGGAACCGGTTCCTTCTTCTTGGGTGGCGGGACGCCGATCGCCGGTGCCGGGTCGGCGTCGGTCGGCCAGCGGCGGCGGCTGACGATCGACAGCAGGCGCAGCAGCTTCATCGCCTTCTCGTCTTCCTGTGCCGGCCGGGCGATGATCGAGCCGTCGGCGATCATGCGTTTGATCACCTCTTCCCCCAGCTCGGTACGCACGACGGTCAGCGTCCAGTCGTTGTCGTCGCCGATCCCCCCGGTCGACACGTCGGCGTGCTCGGCGGCGAAGTCGGGGCACAGCATGCAGCCGCGGCGGGTCCACTGGTGGCATTCCTTGAGGTCGATCTCGTGGTACGAGCCGTCCTGCATCCAGATCTGGAAGACGCCCTTGATGTTCATCTTCACCATGTCCTGCTTGCGCAGCCCGTACTTGGCCTCGAACAGCTCGTGGAAGATGGCGTCGTCGAACGTCTTCGAGCACAGCAGCCCGATGTTGAACAGGAACGGGCGCGAGACCTTGCCCGCCTTGCGGTCCCACATCGTCGGCGGGGCCGACGTCTGGCAGCCCATGCCGACCAGCGCCAGCCGCTCGAACCCGCCCGCCTTGGCGTCGCGATACGCGAGCGGGTTGGCGCAGTATGTGTAGCGCGACCCGGCGGTGGCCAGGATCTCCTCCTTGGACGAAACGATCACGGGCTTGGCCTTCCAGCGATCGTCCTCCTCGACACCGGAAACGAGCGCGGCGTCGATGTAGTCGTGCTCGCGCATCCAGATCAGCATCGCCCCAACCAGCCCGCCGTCCTGCCCCATCCTGTGCACCATCGCCTCACTTGCCCTGGTGAGCAGCAGTTCACGCCAGATGCCGTACATCTCGTCAGGTTCACGGATCCGGCCGAACAGGTGCATGTCGGCTGCCGGCTCCCATGCCCTGAACCGCGGGCATGCCCGCGTGCACGTCGTGCAACCCCGCTCGCCGTGGATGCAGTTGTCGAGGCCGAGCTCTTCCTCGAGATGGAAAGGTAGGTACTTGCCCTCCTCGTGCTCGTATCCGATGACGTCGTGCGGGCAGGTCACCACACACGCCGAACAGCCCGTGCACAGACCGGTCGTCACGACCTCCGCGTAGAGCTCCTTCCACTGGGCGGTCCAGCGCTCGGCCATCCGCCGAACATAGACGACCGCCTGGAGTCAGACACCTTGCGGGTGTCAGACACCGCGTTATGCGCCATACTGGGCGGGTCGAGGGGGAGTAGCCCTACGGAGTCGGTCGTCAGTACGGCACCTTGCCCGGCCGCCCGCCCACCCGCTGATCCGGGTCGGGAGCGAGACCTTCGACTGTTCGTCAACGACAGTCGAAAGGCTCACCGCTCATGATCCTCGCTTCCACCGCTTCCGACCGATCGGAGAACTTCGTCGACCTCGACGTGACGGCGGCGGCATGGATCGTGCTGCTCGTGGTGATCGTCGTGATGCTGGGGATCGACCTGTACCGGCACCGCGAAGCACACGAGCCGACGACGCGGGAGGCGTTGATCGAGTCGAGCGTCTGGATCGCCTGCGGTCTGTCGTTCGGCGGGGTGATCGCAGTGGTCTACGGCGCCGACGCATTCGGCGAGTACATCAGTGGTTACCTCATCGAGAAGTCGCTCAGCGTCGACAACGTGTTCGTGTGGTCGTTGCTGTTCACGACCCTGGCGATACCCGTCAAGTACCAGCACCGCGTGCTGTTCTGGGGCATCTTCGGGGCGCTCACGATGCGCGCCGTGTTCATATTCCTCGGCAGCGCGCTGATCAGCCGCTTCTGGTGGCTGCTGATGGTGTTCGGCGTGTTCCTCGTGTACACCGGCATCAAGGTGCTCCGCCACCGCGCCGACGAGGGCCAGCACCAGGCGACGCGAGGGCTCGGCCTGTTGCGGAAGGTGATGCCGGTCAGCGACGAGCTCGACGGTCAGCGGTTCTTCACTCGTATCAACGGACGGCGGGCGGCGACGCCGCTGTTCGCGGCGCTGGTGGTGATCGAGATCACCGACGTGATCTTCGCCGTCGACTCGGTGCCGGCGATCCTGGCGGTGTCGAACGAGCCGTACCTCGTGTTCGCCTCCAACGCGTTCGCGATCCTCGGCCTGCGCGCTCTCTACTTCCTGCTCGCAACGGCGAAGGAGCGCTTCCACTACCTGTCACATGCGCTCGGAGCGATCTTGATCTTCGTCGGCATCAAGATGTCGATCTCGCACTGGTACCACATCAACACCTACGTGTCGCTGGCGATCATCATCGCCATGCTGGCCGCTGCGATCGTGTTCAGCATGCGCCGCGCGGCACAGATCGAGGAGCAGCACGCCCACGCCGGGGCGTACGACCCGGACCCTGACTAGACGGCATCCACGCCTTCTTCGCCGGTGCGGATGCGGACGACGCGTTCGATGTCGCTGACCCAGATCTTGCCGTCGCCGATCTTGCCGGTGGCGGCTGAGCGGGCGATCGTGTCGACGATGGCGTCGACCCGGGCGTCGTCGAGCACGATCTCGATCATCACCTTGGGGACGAAGTCGATCTTGTACTCGGCGCCGCGGTAGGTCTCGGTGTGCCCGCCCTGGCGGCCGAACCCGCGAACTTCGCCGACAGTCAGCCCGGCGACTCCTGCCGCCTTGAGAGCGTCCTTCACCTCGTCGAGCTTGAACGGCTTGATGACTGCGGTGACGACCTTCATGACGGTGCTCCTGTGCTGACGCGGGCGGGGGTACTGGAAGTGGGGCGGTTCGTCATCTTCTCGTATCTCACGCCTGGTAGGCCGACTCGGCGTGCTGGCTCTGGTCGAGTCCGGTCAGCTCGTCGTCGCCGGTGACACGCAACCCGACCGTACGATCGATGGCCAACGCGATCAGGTAGGTGACGATCCCGGAGAACGCCATCACACCGAACGCAGCGACGAACTGGTCCTTCAGCAACTCGCCACCGCCGCCGTAGAACAGGCCGTCGCCGAGGGCGTTGACCTCCTCGTCGGCGAACAGGCCGAGCAGGATCGTGCCGACGAAGCCGCCGACGAGGTGCACGGCGATGACGTCGAGGCTGTCGTCGAGTCGCAGCGCGTTCTTGATGAAGAGCGCCATGTAGCAGACGACCCCGGCGACGAGACCGATGATGATCGGCGAGATGTCACCGACGAAGCCGGCGCAGGGCGTGATCGCGACCAGCCCGGCGACGGCGCCGGAGCATGCGCCGAGTGTCGTGGCATGGCCGGTCTTGATCCGTTCGGCGATCAGCCAGCCGAGCATCGCCGCGGCTGCCGCCAGGTGGGTGTTGACGAGTGCCTGGGAGGCGATCCCGTCGGCGGCCAGCGCCGACCCTGCGTTGAATCCGAACCACCCGAACCACAGGATGCCCGTGCCGAGGACTGTGAGCGGAAGGTTGTGGGGTGGCATCGGCTCGGCGCCGTGGCCGCGTCGCTGGCCGATGACCGCGACGACGGCGAGCGCGGCGATGCCGGCGTTGATGTGGATCGCCGCCCCGCCGGCGAAGTCGAGCGCGCCGGAGTCGAAGATCCAGCCTCCGCCGTCCCAGACCCAGTGAGCGACCGGCGAGTACACGAGCAACGACCACAGGGCGATGAAGAGCGCGTAGCTGCTGAACTTGAGGCGGTCTGCTGTGGCGCCGGTGATCAGCGCCGGTGTGATGACCGCGAACATCATCTGGAACGCGAAGAACGACATGCCGTTCGGCACGAGGTCCGGCGCCGTGGCGACGTCGTCCAAGAACGCGTAGTCGAGGTTGCCGATCAAGCTGGCGTCGCCGCCGAACGCGAGCGTGAATCCCAGCAAGGCCCAGATGACGCTGATGATTCCCATCGCGAAGACGTTCTGCATGAGCATCCCCAGCACGTTCTTCGAGCGGACCATGCCGCCGTAGAAGAACGCCAAGCCGGGCGTCATGAAGAGGATCAGTGCGGACGAGGTCAGCACCCATGCGTTGTTTCCGGTGTCCATACGGCCGCGGAACCTAAGTGACTTGTGTTTCGTAGGTGTGAACGCGATGTGTGGAAGTTGTGACCATCCCGACGCGCACGCACCGATCTGCGACTAGGAGCCCGGGTCGACCATCATCCAGCCGCGCCTGCGCACGGTCACGATCCTGTCGGCACCGACGCACCGCCGAATGCCGACGATCAACGAGTCACAGCGGCGAACGTTGAGGTCGGCCATGCCGGCTTCACTTGCGATCGCCCCGCGGCTGACCACTGTGCCGGCGTGGCGCGCGAGCACGTCGTAGACGGCCCGCTCCTGCGTGGTCAGCAGCGCGAGGGGGGAAGCGCCGTGACCACTCGCAGGAGCGGGCCCTGTCATGCACCCATGCAAACGCGTCACGATGACGGGCGCGTTGGCGTGCTGTGAACTGCATGTGAACGCCGCGTCGCTGCTTGTCCCCACCGCTTGGTGGTGCCGCCCGCACCAGGATCGGCCTTGACGGGTCGCACTACCCTCACGCGCATGGCTTGGAGCAGCACGACACCCGTTGACGTGAAACCCCGCTCGCGCGACGTGACCGACGGTATCCAGAAGGCGGCGGCGCGCTCGATGCTCCGGGCTGTGGGCCTCACGGATGACGACTGGGACAAGCCGCAGATCGGCATCGCCTCGTCGTGGAACGAGATCACGCCGTGCAACGTGTCGCTCAGGCGACTGACGGCGGCGGCCAAGGAGGGCGTGCGGGGGGCGGGCGGCGTGGCCCTCGAGTTCGGGACGATCACCGTGTCGGACGGGATCTCGATGGGACATGAAGGGATGCGCGCCTCGCTCGTGTCGCGTGAGATCATCGCCGACTCCGTCGAGGCGGTGATGCACGGCGAGCGACTCGACGGGTTGGTCGCGACCGGCGGATGCGACAAGTCGATGCCGGGGATGATGATGGCGATCGCCCGCCTCGACCTGCCGGGCGTGTTCGTCTACAACGGCTCGATCATGCCCGGCTACCTGAACGGCCGGGCGCTCGACATCACGTCGGTGTTCGAGGCGATCGGCGCCTGCGCGGCGGGCAAGATCACCGAGGACGAGCTGCACGCGATCGAGAAGAACGCGTGCCCAGGCGAAGGTGCGTGTGGCGGCATGTTCACCGCCAACACGATGAGCTCGATCGGCGAGGCCTTGGGGCTGTCGTTGCCGGGTTCGGCCTCGCCGCCCGCCGTCGACCGCCGGCGCGATGACGACGCCCGCCGTGCCGGCGAGGCGGTTGTCAACATGCTGCGAATCGGGCTGCGACCACGCGACATCCTGACAAAGGGCGCGTTCGAGAACGCGATGGCGCTCGCCAACGCGCTGGGGGGTTCGACCAATGCCGTGCTGCACTTGTTGGCAATCGCCAACGAGGTTGGTGTCGAGTTGGAGCTGGACGATTTCAACAAGGTGGCGGCGCGCGTGCCGCACATTGCCGACATGAAGCCGGGCGGCAAGTTCCACATGAGCGACCTCGACCGGATCGGCGGCGTGCCGGTCGTGCTCAAGCACCTGCTCGATGAGGGGTTGCTGCACGGTGACGAGATTACGGTGACCGGCAAGACGATGGCTGAGAACTTGGCCGAGATCGACCCGCCTGCTCCCGACGGGACGGTCGTGTACCCCGTGTCGAATCCGATCAACGCCGAGGGCGGGCTGAATGTGCTGACGGGTTCGCTGGCGCCCATGGGTTCGGTGGTGAAGGTGGCCGGCCTCAGCAAGGAGCAGCGGTCGTTCGAGGGACCGGCGCGCGTGTTCGACGGCGAGGACGGGGCGATGGCGGCCGTCATGAGTGGCGAGATCCAGCCAGGCACGGTGATCGTGATTCGCTACGAAGGTCCGAAGGGCGGGCCCGGCATGCGCGAAATGCTGGCGATCACGGGCGCACTGAAGGGCGTCGGCCGCGGCGCCGACTGCGCGCTGATCACCGACGGGCGGTTCTCCGGAGGTACGTGGGGGTTCTGCATCGGCCACGTGGCGCCGGAGGCGGTCGATGCGGGGCCGATAGCTTTTGTGCGCGACGACGACCGGATCCGCATCGACGTACCGACGCTGTCGCTCGACGTACTCGTCGACGCCGATGAGCTGGCGCGGCGACGCGAGGGATGGGCTCCGATGGCGCCGCGGTACACGAGCGGCGTGCTCGCCAAGTACGCCAAGCTCGCTCAAGGGGCGGAGAAGGGCGCCATCACGAACATCGTGTGATCGACTGAGCGGTGATGACCGCCCGCTCGAGCAGATCGGTACTCAAGTCGATCGTCGGTTGGCTGATCGTCGTGCTCGTCGCCATCTGGCTGCTCGATGTCGCGATCGGCGCGGTGCGAGTGCTGGCGCGCTTCGTGCTGTGGATCGTGATCATCGGCTTGCTCGTGTTCGCCTACTTCAAGCTCAACGAGGAGGACGAGTAGGCGCGGCGCGTAGTCAGTGCAGAACGTGGTTGGATTTTCATTCGTCGCGTTTCGTCTCACGGCGAAGATCTGCCGGGTCTGAGGGTGCGTCGATTCGTCTCACGGCGGTTGTGACGCCGGCGTCGTGAGACGAATCGCGATGGCGTCGTTCGGTGGCTGATCACCGTGACCGAACGACACCGTCGACTCGTCGTGGCCGCCACCTCCACCGACCTGGGAACAACCGCTCAGACGGATGGCGTGAGCTCGACGACTCGATCGGCGGCGTCGGCAACGCAGTCGTCATGGGTTGCCACGAGCACAGCCGCACCGCGGTCGGCGGCCGAACGCAACGCGCGCACGACGATCTCGGTGTTGGCGTCGTCTTGGAAGCTCGTCGGTTCGTCCGCGAGCAGCACTTTGGGATCGGCGACGGCCGCGCGCGCGACCGCGGCGCGTTGCTGCTGACCCATCGAGACCTCGACGATCGTGCGTCGAGCGAGCTCGGCGATGCCGAGCACCTCCATCGACCTGCGCACCGCCGCCGCGTCCGGCCCCCTGCCACAGTCCGCGATGTTCTCGGCGATCGACAGCTCCGTCGACAACGCCAGCACCTGCGGGACGAGCGCCAACTCCCACCACGGCATGTCGAGCCGTGGCTCTCGCCCGAGCACGAGCACCTGGCCCATGCCGGGCGCGCACACGCCGGCCACCAACGCCAGCAGCGTCGACTTGCCGCTCCCGGACCTGCCCCGCACGACGACCATCTCACCCTGGTCGACGTCGAGGTCGATCGGGTGCAGACCCGCCTCGCCGTCCCACAAACGGGACGCCTGCCGCAGCTCGACCGCGCTCATGCCACTCTCCGGCCGTGCTCGAGGCGGACCACAGACGTCGCGGCGCCGATCACGTTGGCATCGTGGCTGGCGGCGACGATCGTCGCGCCCCGCGCCGTCGCGTGCAGCATCGCCGCCACCACCTGTTCCGCACTGGCGTCGTCGAGCGCGCCGGTTGGCTCGTCGGCGAGCACCAGTGGCGTGCCGCCGACGAGCGCGCACGCCAACGCCAGTCGCTGCTGTTCGCCACCACTCATGCGTCCAGCCGCACGGGCGACGAAGCCGCCGATGCCGATGTCGTAGATCACCCGCTCCACGTCCGCGCGCGCGCCATCGCGCTGCTTGGCGGCGAGGCGCAGGTTGTCGATACCGCTGCGTCCCACGAACAGGTTGTCGCTCGGTTGCGGAAGGATCGAGGCCACGGTCCGCCGCCGCATCGATCGCCGCTCGCGCCTGCCTAACAACGTCAGCTCCTGCTCCCGCACGCGGACGCTCCCCGACGTCGGACGATCCAAGCATCCCAGGATCGACAACATCGTCGACTTGCCCGATCCGCTCGGACCGGCAATCACCACCAGCTCACCCTCGCCGACGGAGAGCGACACGTCGTCGAGGGCGACGACGTGCGCATTCCGCGACACGAAACGCCGCGTCACGTTGTCGCAGTACGCGACCGCCACCGGCGGCGCCACGTTGAGCTCGAGCTTGATCACGCCGTCCCCTGGAAGACGCGCATGGGATCGGCGCGGACCGTCGACCGCACGATCACGAACGCGATCAGCGCAGTCCAGGCCGGCACCACGCACGCCACACCGACCAGCACGTTCCACGGCATCAGGAACTCGGCGGGCGGCGCCAGCGCCGGCATCGGGTCGAGGCGCACGATCGACAGCCGGGCGGCGAGCACGGCCGCGCCCACACCGATCACGGAACCGACCACGAGCGGCACGCCGATCTCGACGACCGACGCCCACCACAAGCCTCGTGCCGTGAAGCCGGTGCGACGCATCACCGCATCGGCGATCCGGCGCTGCGAGCGCCGTGCCGACACGACGAGCAGCTGCAACGCCAGCGCGACGATCGCGAACAGCACCCCGAGCGCGGCGAGCGGTGCATACGCCCACCGCAACGCGCTGTACGCCGAACCGTCGAACGCTCGCGTCGCGTCGCGAACCAGGCCGGTCCGCACTCCCTGCGCCCGAATCGTCTCCACCACATCATCGGGTGGATCGCGCATCAGCAGCGCGTCACGCGCGTACTGCGAGAACTCGTCCGCGACGTCACGATCGACCACGAACATCGGCACCCGCGTGGTCTTCGTGGGGAAGAAGTCCGCGGTCGCGGCGACCGAGACCAGTACCGGATCCGCGACGCCAGGCACCTCCACCGCCACGACGTCGCCGACGGCGAACTCGCGGCCGACGCTGATCGCCCAGATCCCGGTGCCATCTGGAGTGATTGCCGAAACCAGGTCGTCGAGCGACTGATCGGCCCCGTCGGCGCGCAGCGTTGCCACGCTCGCGAACTCGGACCTGTCGATGCCGACGAAGTCGGCGCGCGTGTCGCCGTATTTGACACCCGTCTTGGAGATGATCGTCGCCCGTCCCTGCCAATCGGCCGGCACCTCGAGCGGGTCGAACAGGTCGACCGACAAGTCGGCGCCGACGTACACCTGCGCCTTGTCGGCGAGCTGGCGCTCGGCGCCGGCGGCGAGCGCGCTGGCGACGGTGAAGCACCCGGCCGCTAGGCCGGCCGACACGACCACCGCCACGAGCGGGCCGGATTCAAGCACGACTCGGCGCCACCCAAGTCGTAGCCACCGCCGCAGAGAACCGCCGGTGAGCCGTAGGCGAGGCGCGACGACGGCCACGACGAGACCGCCGATCGCCATCACGGCGAGCAACGCGAACAGCGGGAAACCCATCGCCAGCAGGTTCCCTCCCCGCGACTCGACCCCGAACGTCCGCACGCCGCCGTCGCGGTCGAGGGTGCGAAAGGCGACGCCGGCCAACACGACGACGGCCACGACCCCTGCGATCCCGATCCATCGATGGTGGACGCGCCGGGCGCGAGCGTCGGCAAACCCGTCGGCGACGAACGCGACCACGCCGGCGACGAGCACCAGGGCGAGCGCGGCGGCGGCCACGACCCACGCCACCGATCGCACGATCGCACCCGGTTCCAGGTTCGACGACGGCCCGAACATGCTGATCACCGACCACGCGATCAAACAGCCGACGACGCTGCCGGCGGCGATCGCGCCGGCGAGGCGAGGGGCGACATGCCATGCGATGCGCGGCGGCGGCATCCCACGCACGGTCAGCAGTCGCAGCTCGCGCTGGCGATCCCGCGCCAGTAGCACGCCGGCGGCGACGAGCACGAACGTGCCGGCAACCACGCCCGTCAGTGTCACCGGCGCCAGATTGCGCTCGACCGTCGTCCGTACAGCGATCGCCCGCCCGACCACGCGCTCGAGCTCGTTGCGCTCGAGGCCGACCTCCGCGCGCGGAAACGAGGACGTCCATTGCGCGGTGGCCTCGGCGTACGCCTTTCGCAACGCGGCCGCGTCGGTGAGCGTGAGCGGTTGGTCGACGACCCGGTACTCGTTGTACACGGTGCCCCCGAGCACGGCGACGGTCTCTGGCGAAGCCACCGCCCACGGCGGGGGGACGTCGCCGCTGGGCGTCGGGACGAGCAGCTCTGGATAGGCGCACCAGAAGGAGGGAACCGGGTCGATCGGCGGGTGCTCGAAGCGCTGCGCGATCCGCAAGTCGGCGCCGTCGACCGAGACCGTGTCGCCCAGGCGCAGACCCATCCCCCGAAGGATCGCGTCTGACATCGCGATCTCGCCGGTCGCCAACGGCTGGAGCACGGGCGTGACGTTGCGGTCGGCGCCGTCGATGGCGAGCACCGTGAACCGGCGCGGGAACGTCGATTCAGAGAAATTCGGCGCGGCAATCGACGACCGCCGCGGCGGGTCGACGAACGGAACGGCGGCGCCCATCTCGACCACGCGCTGCTCGGCGCGGGCAGCCTCGGACGGGATCGGCAGAATGAGCGCGCTCGCGCTGCGGCAGGTCTCGTCGAGCTGCGTGTCGAGCGCCGCCGAACCGGCGGAGGAAGCGTAGAGCTGGGCGCCGGTAAGGCAGAACGCGATCAGCAG
>DASQTR010000240.1:0-11415 GCA_035641795.1 Ilumatobacter sp. | reverse complement strand
GCGTCACGCCCGTCCATGATCACCGACGTGGGCGAACCGCAGCTCCAGCCGTCGATCGAGCGACTCACGACCTGCGTGGCCTCCGGCTGCACCCCCGCCTCGTCGAGCACGTCCTTGAACCGGACGCCCTGGAACAGCGCGTTCCCGACGAGGTCGCCGCCGACCTCGTTCGAGACGCATGACAGCGTGATGTAGCGCTCGATCATCGGCCGTCCTAGGAGGTCGGCGAAGGTCAGCCTGACCTCGCGGTCGACCATCCCGTGGATCTGCAGGCTCCACGAGTCCTTGGGCACCTGCGGCACCGCCAGCGCCGTGTCGATCCGGTAGAAGTCCGCGTTCGGCACGACCCACGGCGTCACGCCCTCGATGCCGAAATCGGTCGCGTCGCCGGCGCCGACCGGCGCCTCGGGTGCGCCGCTCGCCGGCAGCGTCCCCACCGGGGCGGCGGTGTCGGACGCGGCCGGCAACTCGAGGTCGGCGCGCTCCTCGTCGACGTCGAAACGCCCCTTCAACAGCCGGCCGACGACCGCTGCCAGGGCGGCGATGAATCCGATCGTCACCGCCGCTTGGACGAAGCTGCGGCGTCCGATCCCGCCACCGGCGGTGACGTCTCCGTCGAGCGCCCCGGCCGCGGCATGCTCGCGCCCCCGCCCGGCGAGATACCAGAGCACGGCCAGCGATGTGAGCGTGCCCGCGATGGGAGGCAGCAGCTTGGCGAACGTCGGCGCCGGGCGCTCCAGGACCGCCCACACGCCGATCAGGCCGACGACGCCCGTGACGGTGTACGCGGCGACGAGTCGGCCCTTCACGGCCAGAATCCCGACGATCGAGCCGATCACCGCCAGCGAGAAAAGCGTGCCGAGGACGAGCACCGCCTTGTCCGAGGTGCCGAAGCTCTCGATCGCCCAGTCCCTCACCGATTTCGGCGTGGCGTCGATCACCTCTTGGCCCACTGGCAGGATTGGCGATGACGCGCCCCGATAGAGCCCGGTGACGACCTCGGCGACGGCGAGGCCGGCGAATGTGGACAGCACCCCGACAGCGACGCCGCGCAGAAGCGAGGGTGATTCGATGCTGTCCTGTTCAGGTGGCGATTCGGATTCGGTCAGCACGACGGCGCCGTTGCCACGCTCCCGGCCCCGGTTCGTGAGCCGTAGAGTCGATGATCCATGAGTGAAGGTCTAGCGAACACGGGGGACGAACGGGCGGCACGCCTGCTCGCGGAGCTCGGCGTGTCGAAGGACCTGCGGTTGTCGCAGGAGTTCCTCTCCGAATCGCTTGGTCTGCTCACCGATCACCCCGACACGCTCGATCTCAAGATCGCCGCCTCGGCGATCGCCGAGATGCGCGACGCGTTCGCCATGTTCGCCCCATACAAGAACGTACGCAAGGTCAGCATCTTCGGGTCGGCCCGCACGACCAAGGAGGATCCGCTCTACGAGCAGGCCCGCGCCGCGGCGCACGGGCTCGCCGCCGCGGGCTGGATGGTCGTCACCGGCGCCGGGCCGGGGATCATGGAGGCGGGCATGCTGGGTGCGGGAAGGGAGCGCTCGATCGGGGTGTCGATCAGGCTGCCGTTCGAGAGCGCTGCGAACTTCGTCATCGCAGGCGACGCAAAGCACGTCAGCATGAAGTACTTCTTCACGCGCAAACTGATGTTGGTCAAGGAAAGCTCGGCGTTCGTGTGCCTGCCGGGCGGATTCGGAACGCTCGACGAGACGTTCGAGCTGCTGACGCTGACACAGACCGGAAAGGGCGTTCCTGTTCCGATCGTCTTCCTCGACACACCCGGCGACCTGTACTGGGAGGCGGTCGACGAGTTCGTGGATGGCCACCTCGTCGCCCGCGGGCTGGTGTCGCCGCTCGATCGATCGCTGTACTGCATCACGGACGATCCCATGGCCGCGGTGCGCGAGATCGAGCGGTTCTACGCCAACTACCACAGTGTGCGGTACATCGGCGACGACCTCGTGATCCGCATGCATCACGGCCCCACCGACAGCCAACTGCAGAACATCAACGAGCGCTTCGGCAGCCTCGCAGTGGACGGCCTGATCCGGCGGGTCGAGCCCTACGGCATCGAACGTCGACAGAACGACCACGTCGACCTCGACCGACTCGCGTTCGAGTTCGACCGTCACGGTTACTCGTCGCTGCGCGGCTTGATCGACGCCGTCAACGATCTCTGAGAGCTACGGATGGCAGCCGAGCTGCTCACGTCTGCCTATCTGAGATCGGTCGCGCCGTCGACACCGCGCAGGACGGCCACGGCCTTCTCGACCGCCCGTCGCGCCTTGGTCAGCTCGCGATCGTCGTCCGGGCGCGCACGCTGGCCCTCCGCGGCGGCGAGCCGCAGACGATCGAAGGCGATCTGGTCGAGCTCCTCCACGATCGCCTCGAGCCGCTCGACCAGCGTGTTGAGATCACTCACGGTAGGGCCGCGGCGAGCAGGTCGATCGGATGGCGGACGTCGATTCCACGCGCTGCCAGCGCCTGTTGCAGATGCATGCTGCACCCCGGATTGGCACTGACCACGACTGTCGCCCCCGACCGTTCGTAGGCGCGTTCGATGGTGGCCACCTTGCGTTCCCTGATCTCGCCTGCGAGCTCCGGCTGGAGCGCCGAGTAGGCGCCGCCGGCGCCGCAGCACAGACCCTCGTCGTCGAGCTCGATCACCTCCGCGAAGCGCCCGACCACCGCGCGCACGGGCAGGTGCGCCTTCTGGACGTGGCGTAAGTGACACGGATCTTGCACGATTACCGGCTCGCCGAGCGGTCGCAGATCTGGCACCGCGTCGAGGCGCGGCGCGATCCACTCGTGGACGTCGAAAACCCGCGCCGCGAACCGGCGCGCCCCGTCGGTGCCTAGCAGATGCCCGTAGTCCTTGAGCGCCGCTCCGCAACCGGCGGAGTTGACCAGAATCGGCGCCTCGCCCGGCATCGACGCCATGACGCCGAGTGCGAGCTCGACCGCCTCGTCGCGCAGTCCGGCATGGGTGTGCAGCGCGCCGCAACACGATCCGGACGAACCTGGCACGGCGTATGTCACGCCGAGCGCATCCAGCACCCGCGCCGTGTTGCGATGCGTGTCGCGCTGCCACGCGTCCATCACACACCCCGTGAACAGCCAGACGTCGGAACCGGTGGGGGTCACCGCCGGTCCTCGCCGCAGCGGTAGCCGCCCCACGCCCAGGCGACGCGGCGCCAGCCGCATCCGCTGCGCGAGCGCAAGCATCGTCGAGCCGGCCAGCAGGGTGCGGTGCCGCGGCAGCATGGCGAAAGCCCACCGCTGCCATCGCGGCGTGATGGTGCGCTCTCGGGCCAGCGCTTCGCGCGTGCCTTCGATCAGACGGCCGAACGGAACGCCGCTCGGACACGCCGGCTCGCAGCCGCGGCACTGCACGCAGGTCTCGATGATCTCGACGAAGTCGTCGTCGATCGGTGCTCCGCGCCATTCGACGGCCCGCATCGCATCGATCCGGCCGCGCGGTGAGCGCCCCTCCTCTCCGGTGGCGCGAAACGTCGGGCAATGTGGCAGGCAGAGCCCGCACGCCACACAGCTGTTCAGCTGCTCGGGGTCGAGGTCCAGCGACATGGCCGAGCAAATCGTAAAGGGGACGACGGGTATCTGCTGATTCAGCGGCCAGATGCCATGTCGCCACATGCCATGTCGCCACATGCCATGTCGCCACATGCCGTGTCGAAGGCCACGGCGGCGTCACTGCGAGTGCCACGTCGGCGCCGCCTGCTCGCCACGCCAGAACCGCAGTCGGCGCTCGGCTTCGGTCCGGGCAGCTGGATCGGTGCGGCCGGCACGGACCCGCATGAGGGTCGCCGCCACGTTGCGCAGCTCCGCGAAGCGTTGTGTCGTCACGTCGTCGGCCATCGAAACGCCGTAACCGGCAGCGAACGCGGGATAGGCGGACGGGTCGCCTCCCCAGCGCTCGGCAAGCGTCAGCAGCATCGCGTGATCCCATCCCGCGGGAGCGATGCACATGAGGTCCCAGTCGATGAGCACCGGCCCATCCGCCGCCATGACGACGTTGCCCGGATGCAGGTCACCGTGACAGACGACGTGATCGCCGTCGAGCCGGCTCCAGGCCGAATTGCGGGCGATCGACTTCTCCAAACCCGCCCGAGCCCGCGCGTCGATCTCGCCGCCGACGTCGGCCATCAGCGTCTCGAAGTCCCACCACGGAAACGCCGTGGGTGGCGGCGTGGGGTAGCCGTCGGGAAGATCGCCAGGCGTGAGCGCATGGACCCGCCGCACGATGGCGCCGACCGTACGCCAGTCGATCGGATCGCCGTTGTCCACCAGCAGCACCCAACACGTCGCCGTCAGCTCGCCCTCGATGAACACCTCGCTCGCCGCAGGTCTGGGCGCCGAGATGCCGCGATCGCGTAGATGATCTGCGAGATCGATCGCCAGCCGGGGCGGCGCCGACGGGCGCCCTACCCGTACGACAACGCCGCCGGCGCGGAACAACGCATTCATGCCGACCCGCAAGAGCACTGGGCGCGGAAGGGCAAGCGAGCGAGCCACCCGCTCGGCCAGCACCCGGGCGGCGTCGACATCGCCGACCGCCTGGTCGACGAACGGCCGCGCCGGCATCGGTCAACCGACCTCGAGCACGTCGACCCCGTGATTGAGACGGCCGGTCGGATCGAACTGGTGCTTGAGCCGCCTGTGGAGCAGGACGATCGTCGGGTCGACGTCCGGGCGTGGGGGCGGCGACTCGTGGTGCACCACGCCGACGCCGATCTCGGCCACGAATCGGCCACTGCCGCGCAGGTCGCGCAGGCGAGCTGGTGGCAGCGACCAACGGCCGCCGGCTGGCAACTCGGGAGGGTCGGCGTCGCCCAGTCCGAGCGCAGCCGCCTGGGCCACGACGTCGTCGCGATGCCCCTCGAGCAGCGCCCAGACAGAGCTACCGTCCCACAGCACCGACGTCGGCCGGTACAGGCGCGGGAACAGCTCGAAGGGATCGGCCTCGGCGCGGTACCACTGCTCGAACGTCGCGCGCGGCCGCGTGCGGAGGATCAACTCGCCGAGGAAGCCGAGCGTGCCATGCGACCCCACGAGCAGTCGGCACAGGTCGAAGCCGCTGACGTTCTTGACCGTCGGCCCGCCGGCCTTGACGACGCCGCCGGCGGCGTTGATGTACCGAGCCTGGAGCACGGTGTCGCGGATGGGACCGTACCCGAGCCGGCGGATGCCGCTGCGGCCGACGGCGAGCGCGCCCCCGACCGTGCCGGTCGGCGGGATCGCCACCGCCTGCCCGTGCTCCGCGAGTGCGTGGTCCAGCTCGTCCACCGGCACGCCCGCACCACACTGCACGGTCATCTCCTCCGGGCGCACCCAGTCGATGCCGGTCGGCGCCATGACCACACGAACACCGTCGACAGGCCCGCCGCGCGTCGAGAGACCGGCAATCGCGACAGGACCGTCGCTCCCTACTTCTTCCGCGAACTCGGTCAGGTCCACCGACCGATCAGACCCAGGCGCCGGCGGGCACCGACTGGATGTCGCCACAGGAGGCAGGGCTCGGCAGCACCTTACCGGGGTTGGCCAGCCCGTCGGGGTCGAACGCAGCGCGCAGCGCGTCCTGCGCGGCAAGGTCGGCTTCGGAGAACATCAAGGACATGTAGTCGCGCTTCTCCAGCCCGATTCCGTGCTCGCCGCTCAGCACGCCGCCCGCCGCCACCGACACGCGCACGATCTCCTCACCGGCGTGGTGCACACGCTCCACGACGCCTGGCTCGCGGGCGTCGTACACGAGCAGGGGGTGAAGGTTGCCGTCGCCGGCGTGGAAGACGTTCAGCACCTCCAGATCGTGGCGGGCGGCGATCGCGTAGACCTCACGCAGGACGCTGGGAAGCTTGCTCCGTGGCACGACCGTGTCGTGGAGGTAGTAGTTGGGCTTGATCCTCGCGATTGCGCCGAACGCCGACTTGCGGCCCTTCCACAACAGCGCCCGTTCGGCATCGTCCTGGGCGATGCGGATCGTGCGGACTCGGTGGGCGCGGGCGATGTCGGCGATCCGTCCCACGTCGGCCTCGACTCCGTGTTCCAGGCCGACGACCTCCACCAGTAGCGCGGCCGCGGCGTCGACGGGTAGGCCGGCGTTGATGTACGCCTCGACCGCGCGCAGGCAGAGCTGATCCATCATCTCCACGGCGGCGGGCACCATGCCGGCGGCGATGATGTCGCTGACGGTCTCTGCGCCGTCGTCGACGCTGTCGAAGTCCATCAGCAGCGTGCGCACCGACGGCGCGTTCTGGGTGAGCTTGACGCACACTGCCGTGGCGATGCCGAGCATGCCCTCGCTGCCGACGAACACGCCGCGCAGGTCGTAGCCCGGAGGCTCGGGATCTTCTCCGCCGAGCGTCGTGACCGAGCCGTCGGGCAACACGACCTCGACGGCGAGCACGTGCGATGCCGTCACCCCCTCGGCCAGGCAGTGCGGGCCACCTGAGTTATTTGCGACATTGCCCCCGATCGAGCACGTCTGCTGGCTGCTCGGGTCGGGCGCGAAGTGCAGGCCGAAGCGCTCGAGTTGGCGCGTGAGATCGAGGTTGAGCACACCGGGCTGGACCCACGCCTGGCGGTTCACGGTGTCGACGCTGCGCACCGCGTTCATCTTCGACGTCGCGATCACGACGGCGCCGTCTAGCGGCACGGCACCTCCGGAGAGCCCTGTGCCAGACCCGCGCGGGACGAACGGCACGCCATGCCTGGCGGCGATCCGCACGCACGCCTGCACCTCCTCGGTGCTCAACGGAAGGCACACGACCGAGGTCGCCCCCTCCATGTTCGAGGCGTCGCGCCGATAGAGCGACAGCTCGGTCGGCCCGCTGCGCACGCGCTGGGGATCGAGCGCCGCGCGCAACTCGTCGACGAGCGCCGGTGACCTCATCGCCTTCGCTTGAGCACGATCACACGCGCCGAGTCGACCGGCCGCCCGTCGACGTAGAGCTGATCGCCGGGCTCGAGCCGGTCGTCGATCGTCTCGATCCGGGCGTCACGCCGCGCCTTGAGCTCGTCCTCGCGGGCGTGCATCGCCGCCCGTCCCTCGCGTACCGCGCCGACGACGTGGCGGCCCTGGTCGCGCACCCGCGCGCCGGCCGACCTGACCACGTTGACCGGCGCCAGTTGGGCCGTGGCGTTGCGGACCTTCTTCTTGGCGTACCCCACGCCGGCCGCCCCCGCGACCACGCCGCCGACGAACCACGAGATGCGCCTCACGCACGTCTCCGGCGTTGATCGGACACCGACATCAGTGGCGTGGATGCGTCCTCGACGAGGTCCACGCCGTCAGCCCGACGCCGCAACCGGCGCACGGTGCGGCCGGTTCCGGTGGCGATGCCGGCGGCCTTGATCATCGGCACCGAGAACGCCCGCCGGGCGAGCCGGCCGCTGCCGTCGACTGCGTCACTGATCGCCTCGGCCGACCCGAGCACGCGGTCGAAGCGCTCGAGATCCTGGCGCGCGGTATCGATCGCCTCACGTGCCTCGTCCGTGGTGTCACGTAGCTCGGCAAGCAAGGGCCCGCTCGCCTTGCGGAGCGATTCGACCTCGAGACGGAGCGCCTTGAGCGTGTCGAGCACGCGGACGAGCACCACGACCAGCGCCGCGAATCCGAATGCACACAAGAGCGCCGCCAGCGTGACGGCGAGGTCGCCACCGGTCATGAGCCGAGCTCCTGACCGCAGGACGCGCGCACCCCCCGGGGAGGACGGCTCATGCTTCCTCCTCGCTTGCATTCCTGTTCTTCATGCGGTCTGCGATCTCCCGTTCGAACCCGCGGTCACTCGGCTCGTACCACCGGCGGCGATTCAGCGGGTCGGGCAGGTACTGCTGCGCGACCCACGCACCGTCATGGTCATGAGGGTACTCGTAGCCGGCACCGTGACCGAGCACGCCGGCACCCTGGTAGTGCGCGTCCCGGAGATGGGCGGGAACCTCACCGACCTCTCCATCGCGAACCGCCTCGCGGGCGTTCCAGATCGCCAGCGCGGAACGATTGCTCTTGGGCGCCGTGGCGAGGTGGATCACCGCCTGCGACAGGTTGAGCTGCGCCTCCGGCAGGCCGACGTGCTCGACGGCATGGGCGGCGGCGACGGCCACGAGCAACGCCTGCGGGTCGGCCATGCCGACGTCCTCGCTGGCGAAGATCACCATCCTGCGAGCGACGAAGCGTGCGTCCTCGCCGGCTTCGAGCATGCGCGCGAGCCAGTACACAGCGGCGTCCGGATCGGATCCACGCATCGACTTGATGAAGGCGCTGATCACGTCGTAGTGGTCGTCGCGCCCGTACCGCAACGCGCTCGTGCCCAGTGCGGCCTCGGCATGCTGGATCTCGACCGCGCCGGGGTGCGCCAGCGCGCACGCGACCTCCAGCGAGGTCAGCACCTGCCGCCCGTCGCCGCCTGACCGTTCGACCAGCAGGTCGACCGCCTCGGCGCTCGCCGACGTGCCCTCTGCCTGCAAGCCGCGTGCCACGAGCGTGCGCATCGCAGCTTCGTCGAGCGGCTCGAGGCGGAACAGTGTGGACCGGCTGCGGAGCGGCGGGTTGACCTCGAAGAACGGATTCTCGGTGGTGGCCCCGATGAGGGTCAACGTGCCGTCCTCGACGGCCGGCAGCAACGCGTCCTGTTGGGCCTTGCTGAAGCGGTGGATCTCATCCAGGAACAGGATCGTGCCCTGGTCGCGTTCGCCGAGCCGGTGCCGGGCGCGCTCGATCGCCTCGCGGACGTCCTTGACGCCGGCGGTGACCGCCGACATCTGCTCGAACGCGCGCGAGGTCGAGCCGGCGATCGCCAGCGCCAGCGTCGTCTTGCCTGTGCCCGGCGGACCCCAGAAGATTGCCGAGGTCAGCCGGTCTTGTTCCACCAGCCGTCGCAACGGCTTGCCCGGGCCGACCAGATGGTCCTGTCCGACGATGTCGTCGATCGTCCGCGGTCGCAGCCTGGCCGCGAGCGGCGCGGTCGAACGGAGTCGCTCCTCGGCAGCCGCCGCGAACAGATCAGCCATCGCCGCTCCCCAGCACCTGCGCGTACGGGCCGCGACGGAACTCGACGACGCCGTCGATCAGGTCGGGAGCACGCATCCACCGCCAGGCGGTGAACTCGCTGCCGTCGGGCTGCGGAACGACATCCTCGGCGAGCGGCTCGAAGAAGAACCAGCGGTGCGCTTGCCCGATCCGATCGGTCGAGCGCATCTCCGCGGGCCACTCGTAGATCGTCCAGTGCGGCGGCTGCTCCACGAGACGCACGTGGCGGTCGGTGAGGCCGGTCTCCTCCCTGAGCTCGCGCCACACCGCCTGTTCCGGGGTCTCACCCGACTCGATGCCGCCCTGCGGCAGCTGCCACGCGCCCGGTGCGTCGGCACGCTCGAAGGCCATCACCTGCCCGTCGGTTCGCCGCACGACCGCCACCACACCGGCGCGGAAGTGCGGTTTCACCATCGCCGCCGATGGTAGCGATCGTGATTCCGCACTGCGCTGGCAGCCAACCCGGCGGCGGCGGCCCCACACTGGCCGCCGCCGCGCTTCATCTACCCGCCGGAGTACCCGCGCCTCGCTGATGGCTCAGCGACCGAGCGCGCGTAGGCGTTCGCGGGCATCGGCGAAGTCGGCGTCATGGGCGACAACCTCACGGAACCAACGCGTCGCGCCCATCGTGTCACCGGCGCGGTCGAGCAGATCGGCGAGGACGTACCACTGGCGGAGGTGATAGTCGCGCACCTTCTTCGGAGCCTTCTGCGCCGGCTGCATGAGTGCGATCGCCTGTTTGAGCTCACCCCGGTCGGCGTGCGCGCCGGCCACCACGATGCGGGCCTCCGCCATGACCTCGTGCGACGGTGACAGCTCGCGGATCTCGCGCCAGAGCGCGTCGACCGCGGTCCAGCGCTTCATCCCCCGGTAGCAGTCAGCGAGCACCGGCAGCAATGCCGGGTCGAGATGCAAATGCCGCGCCTCGTCGAGCGCGGCAGCCGCCTCGCGCCAGCGCCCCATCCGATAGTTCGCCAATCCGTTGATCTCGTGCCCGGCCGCGAGCGACGGAAGCTCCCGAACCACGGGCGCCACCATCCGGCGGGCGTCGTCGAAGCGCTCGCGGTCGAGCGCGGCTGCCGCAGAGGTGAGCCGCTCCGCCAGGCGTTCCGCCCGACGCGGGTCGGCTGCGGCGACTTGGAGTTCGGCCAGCACTTCGGGGTCGACAGGCGTCTCGCGCCGAGGGCGTGCTGACGATGCCCGCGCCGTCGCCGCCTGCGCTTCGGCGCGGATCGAACCTTCGTCGACCCATCGCTCGGTCTCACGCTGCTCGATCCGCTCACGCTCGACGCTGGCGTCGACGGGTTTGCGCGGCCCCCGGGTGGCACGGACCTCGGCGGCACGTCGCTCGGCGGCGGTACGCGGTTCGGGACGGGGGCTGCGGCGCGGCTGATCGTCCGAACGCGTTCGTGTCGGGCGCCCCGTCGGCGGTCGCTTGCGCCCACCGCTTCCACCTGGCCCGCGCCCGCCGGTCGACCGCCCTACCCGGTCCCCCGCGGCTCCCGACGGCTTGCCTCGCCCGGGCGGAGGCTTGGAACCGCCAGGCTTGCCCGAGCCCGCCGGCTTGCGGCCGCGTCCGCCGGGCCCGGACTTCGCCGAGGGCCGCTGACCGGGGCCCTTGCGCGGCTTGCCCGCTCCCTGGCGTGGGCGGGGGCGGTCGTCGGACATGAACGACGATCCTACGAGCAGCGCTGAGCCGATCCGTCGGGAGACCAGACCCCGAAAACGCCGAGGAGCGCCGTCCCGTTCGGGAGGCGCTCCTCGTTCGAGAAAACCGGCGGCGTCCTACTCTCCCAGGGGATCTCTCCCCAAGTACCATCGGCGCTGAGAGGCTTAACTGCCGTGTTCGGGATGGGAACGGGTGTGACCCTCTCGCTATGGCCACCGGAAATCGGTTGTCAACAGGTGTGCCACCTGAGGACTCCAGAGCAAGCACGAGCGATCGTAGAATTCCAAGCCCTCGGCCGATTAGTACCGGTCGGCTGAATGTGTTGCCACACTTACACCTCCGGCCTATCAACGTGGTGGTCTGGCCACGGGCCTTACTGCGTTGACCGCATGGGAACACTCATCTTCGAACGGGTTTCCCACTTAGATGCTTTCAGCGGTTATCCCTTCCGGAGGTGGCTAATCTGCCGTGCCCTTGGCAGGACAACAGACACACCAGAGCTCCGTCCGTCCCGGTCCTCTCGTACTAGGGACAGCCTTCGTCAATGTTCCTACGGCTGCGGAGGATAGGGACCGAACTGTCTCACGACGTTCTGAACCCAGCTCGCGTACCGCTTTAATGGGCGAACAGCCCAACCCTTGGGACCTGCTTCAGCCCCAGGATGCGATGAGCCGACATCGAGGTGCCAAACCTT